>JAGBCS010000076.1 GCA_017937885.1 Bacteroidales bacterium | reverse complement strand
GCACGATGCCTCAAGAATGAGAAGTATGCCCGTCCGGTATTCTATGGCTCGATGATCGCAGAGGGCGTCGTGGCTATGGTCTGGGCAACCGCAGCGATGGCGTATTTCGGTGGCCCTGAAGGCCTTAATGACGCCGCAACGAATGGTGTGATGGTAGGCGGCGTGCTGACGAAGGTGACTCCGGCGATTGCGGTTGACATGATCTGCAGGAGCTGGCTGGGCAAGGTTGGCGCCGTGATCGCCGTGATAGGCGTTGTGGTGTGTCCGATCACTTCCGGAGATACCGCATTCCGCAGCCTGCGTCTTACGATAGCCGATTTCCTGAAGAGCGACCAGAAACCGATAGCGAAGCGTCTGATGGTCAGCATCCCGATATTCATCATCGCGTTCATCTGCTGTAAGGTCGACTTCTCAACCATATGGAAATATGTCGGTATCGGAAATCAGATCTTGGCGGCCATTGTCCTATGGACTGCAAGCGCATATTTCATAAAAAAAGGAAAGGCGCACTGGCTGTGCTCCCTTCCTGCAGCTTTCCTGACGTTCGTGTGCGTCAGCTATTTCATCATGGCGCCGCATGTGAACGGCGGTCTTCATCTGTCTCCGGTGGCTGGCTATATTGTAGGTGCGGCCGTCGCCGTTTCCCTGCTTGCCTTTTGCATGTTCAAGGCCCGCAAGACCCGGCAGTAGCATCAGACGGTATACTTCTTCCTTGTAGGGCGGCCTACGATCTGGATGTCGATGCTTTCGACCTTGTAGCCTTTGAACCTCTTCTTTCCGAGGTGTGATTCGATGAGCGATACGAGCTCGTCGTCTATCACATCCTTGAACATGTGGTTGTCCTGGTCGTAGAGGTGTATGTGCTTGAATGTATTTACGTCAAAATACATCTTGCTGTTTGAACTCATCCTGTAGCTGTATACGCCAAGCATGGCCATCTGGGTGAGTATGTTGTATACAGAGGCGACTGTAGTGGATGCGAGTCCCTTTTCCTTGATGGTCTCTGTAACCATGTCGGCAGACGCGTGTCCCAGAGTCATCATGGCCTCATGCACGGCAAGTCTCTGCGGAGTTGCCTTGAGGGAGTGTTTCTTGAGGATCTGCTTGAGCTCCTCTGTTGTGGGGCATTTGTGTGTCATCATAATATGTCAATTTGTCGCAAAGATATGTCTTTTAGGCCAATACTCCAAATAAACTTGAAATATTCTAATTCTTTCCATCTCCTTTTCCGCATGATTTGTGGTGTGATATCGATTTTTAATGGTAATTTTGCGGCTGATTTCTGGAATTGCACGAATAATGAAAAAGAATGAAAGAGAATACAAGGCATGGGCTCTCGTGACCGGTGCTGCATCGGGAATGGGCCGCATCTATGCCGTGAGGCTTGCCAGGATGGGATATGATCTCGTGCTGGTCGATATCAATGCGGAAAAGCTTGAAGAGACTTCGGATCTTGTGAAGTCAGATATGCCTGTCTGCAATGTGCTGACGGTGGTGCAGGATCTTTCTGCCCCCGATGCGGCGGACAGGGTGTTCGAGACGACGGAAAAGGCTGGATGCGAGGTCGAGGTGCTCGTGAATAATGCCGGCATCATGTACTGCCAGGGGATTGCCGAGACCAGCGAAAGGATGCTCCGGCTCATCATGGCCGTACATATGACGACACCGCTGATGCTCAGCAGGAAATATGTCGTCGGAATGAAGGAGAGGGGATGCGGGTACATCCTCAATATATCCTCTCTTGCGGCGTGGATGATATGGCCGGGAATAGGAATGTACGGGTCGACCAAGAGATTTGTCAGGGACTATTCGCGTGAACTCCGCATCGAGTGTCAGAAGACTGGCGTGAGCGTCACGAATGCGTATTTCGGGGCGGTGGATACCCCTCTGGTGCCGCTGAGGGACGATCTTCGGAAGCTGGCGAGGGCCCTCGCGGTCATGATAAGCCCGGAAAAGGCTGTAGACAAGGCTCTTAAGGCTACGTTCAGACGTCGCAAAGGCGTCATGCCGGGGATCCTGAACAAGATCTTCAGGCCCTTGTGCATCATCATGCCGGACTGCCTGCTCGGGTGGATATACCGCAAGGCGAAGCCTTATCTGATGAAAGTCTGACAAAAGGCATGGGAAATGCAGATTAATTCGTATATTTGCAAGTTATTCAAAAGATTATGAGATTATGGAAAAAGTAAGATGTCTTATCGTTGGAGGTGGCCCAGCGGGATACACCGCTGCAATCTATGCGTCGAGGGCTGATATTGCTCCGGTAGTTTATGAAGGAGTGCAGCCGGGAGGACAGCTGACGACGACGACCGATATAGAGAATTATCCGGGCTTTGAGAACGGAGTTGCCGGTCCTGAACTCATGGCGACCATGAGGGCTCAGGCTGTACGTCTTGGAGCTGATGTCCGTACTGGAGCGATCACTTCTGCTGACCTGTCACAGAGGCCTTTCAGAATCGTTGTCGATGGTACACATGAGATCGAGGCCGAGACTCTCATCATCGCAACAGGCGCGACTGCCAAGTACCTCGGACTTCCTTCGGAGGTCAAGTACAGAGGTCTGGGAGTGTCTGCGTGTGCGACATGTGACGGTTTCTTCTACAGGAAGAAGACAGTGGCCGTGGTAGGCGGCGGAGATACCGCTTGCGAAGAGGCTACTTATCTTGCGGGACTCTGCAAGAAGGTCTACATGATCGTCCGCAGGGATGTCCTCAGGGCGTCAGAGGCTATGCAGGAGCGCGTGAGAAACACGGAGAATATCGAGGTGCTCTGGAACTGCAATACTCAGGAGGTGCTCGGCGACGAGTACGGAGTGACAGGTGCAAGGCTCGTGAGAAAGGATGGCGAGGTTTTTGATATAGCTGTCGACGGCTTTTTCCTTGCTATCGGACATCATCCGAATTCGGAGCTCTTCAGCCAGTGGGTTGCGGTGGACAAGGAAGGCTACATAATCACTGACGGCAAGACTTCAAAGACCAATGTCGAGGGCGTATTTGCTGCCGGTGACGTACAGGACCCTCTGTACAGACAATGCATCACAGCTGCCGCTTCAGGCTGCCGTGCGGCATTGGATGCTGAAAAATTCCTGAAAATGCAGTAATATCCGGATATGGTGATGAAACTTAGAAACCTTCTTACGGTTCTTGTCGCACTGATGGCTCTTGCTTCGTGCAAGTCTCAGTATGAGCTGCTTCTGAACAGCAATGATGCCGATGCGAAGTATGAGGCCGCATTCGACTATTTCAACCAGGGCAAGTATTCAAAGGCAGCTTCGATGTTCGAGTCGCTGTCAGTGATGACGAACGGAACGGAGCGTGACGATACAGTGAAGTATTATTGGGGCTTGAGCAACTACAGGTTCAAGGACTATTATACCGCTGAGACCAATTTCCAGAAATTCATCGAAAGCTATCCAAGGAGCCCGTTCACATCGGAGGCCAGGTATCTGCGACTTGACTGCATGTACCGTTCGACCCTGCGTTGGGAACTTGACCAGACTCCGACATATGCGGCCATGGCTGCGATTTCGGAGTACATTCTTGAATTTCCTTCGAATACCCATATGAGGGAATGCAGGGATATGCTGGTGGACCTTGGAGAACGTCTTGACCGAAAGGCGTATGAGGCTGCGAAGCTTTATTACAAGATGGAGGATTACCTCGCTTCCAGAGTGGCGTTCAGAAATGTCCTGAAGGACGACGCGGAGAACATATACAGGGAGGATATCCTGTACTATATCGCGATGTCGTCATATAATTACGCGCATCTCAGCGTCCCTTCGAAGCAGAGGGAGAGATATCTTACTTTTGTCGATGACTATTACAATTTCATCGGTGAGCTGCCGGAGTCGCACTACCGTAAGGAACTTGACAATGTGTACCGCAAGGTTCAGAAGGCTCTCGGAAAGCATGTGGCTGTGGAAGCGGATACGGAAATGACCGAAAGGGATTACGCGAAGGAGAGAAGAAAGCTCCAGCGCGAGGCAAAAAAATCTGAAAAATAATTGAAACCCTCTTTGAATCCGAAGGTATAATTAAATGGGAGGGGATGTGTTTTCCGCTCCACGGACAAGAGAGATATTAAATAAAACAATAAGATGGCAAACAAGAAAATACCTACAAACACGCTTACAAGGGACCTCAGCGACCTCGCTGCTCCTACAGGCAACATCTATGAGACTGTCGTTGTACTTTCTAAGAGAGCGAACCAGATAGCGATCGCAGAGAAGAAGGAACTTACAAGAAAGCTTGAGGATTTCAAGAACGACCGTGACACGATGGAGGAAGTGTTCGAGAATCGCGAGCAGATCGAGATATCGAAGTATTACGAGAGACAGCCTAAGCCAAGCCTTGTTGCAATCGAGGAGTTCAAGGACGGCGAAGTCTTCTACCGTATGGCGAAGCAGGACGAGGAGTAATCTATGCTAAGCCGGCTTCAGGTAAGGAATTACGTATTGATAGACTCTCTGGAGATTGATTTTCCGGAGGGTCTGATCATTATTACGGGACAGACCGGAGCCGGAAAGTCGATTCTTCTTGGTGCTCTGGGGCTTGTGATGGGCTCCAAGGCGGATGCCTCCATGCTTTCGGAAGGCGCAGACAATTGCGTCGTAGAAGCAGAGTTCGAGGTCGGAGCCGAAGAGTACGGTCTTAAGGCCGTGCTTGAGGAGAACGACGTCGAGTGGGAGGACGGGCACCTGATCGTGAGGAGGGTAGTGAACCGCTCAGGACGGTCGAGGTCATTCGTCAATGATTCTCCTGTACCTGTCCAGGTACTTCAGGAAATATCATCACATCTGATAGACATACACTCCCAGCATCAGACCATGCTCCTGTCTGACAGACAGTTCCAGCTCGGAATCCTGGATTTCTTCGCTTCCGCAACAGAGCTGCGTGAGGAGTGTGCGGCCATATACCGCAGTCTTAATGCGCTGAAGTCGGAACTTGCGGCGATAGATGCACGCATCGCCTCTCTTGCGGGAGAAAAGGACTATAATGAAGCCCAGTACAGACAGCTTGAGGCGGCTTCCCTGAGGGAAGGTGAACTGGCCGATCTTGAGGAGGAACAGAAGGCGCTTGCCAATGCTGAAGAGATAAAGACCGGCCTTTGTTCGGTAGAGGAGCTCTTTACCGGAGCCTCTTCACAAGGCGATACGCTGTCGATGGATGCTGCACTTAAGGAGGCGGACAAGATACTTTCGAGGGTCGGCAGATATGTTCCGGCGGCGTCGGAACTTTCAGAGCGTGTGGATTCATGCCGTAGAGAGCTCGACGACATCCTGTCTGAGGTGGAACAGCTCAATTCCAGAACCGAATTGTCACAGTCCCGTCTTGAGGAAGTAGAGGACCGTATGTCTCTTCTTTACAGTCTTATGCAGAAGCATGGATGCTCGGATGAGGCTGAACTCATCGCATTGAGGGACAGACTGTCAGAGACGCTTGTCGATACGACACTTCTGGATGAGAGGAGAAACGAGCTCGTATCGAGGATAAGGGTTGAGGAAGCCTCTCTTGATGACAAGGCCGAGATGCTGCACGGACTCAGAGCAGCGGCTGCCGGGCCTTTTGCGGACAGTATCACCATGTCCATCAGGAATCTCGAACTTCCGTATGCTGTCTTTGAGGTCGAACTGCTCCCGGTTGCTGTCGGCGCATCGGGAAAGGATACTGTTCAGTTCCGTTTCTCGGCTACAGGACGCAATGCCGTCGATGTCGCAAAATGTGCTTCGGGCGGTGAAATGTCGAGAATCATGCTTGCTCTGAAGGCCATGAGGGCAAGATATGCAAACATGCCGACAATGATCTTCGATGAGATCGATACCGGAGTATCCGGAAGCGTGGCCGACAAGATGGGGTCGATGATCTGCGATATGGGGGCATTCATGCAGGTATTTGCGATCACTCATCTTCCGCAGGTCGCTGCCAAAGGATCGGCGCATTACCTTGTATCAAAGGAAGTGGATCCAGTTACCTCTCAGGCTGTATCTACAATAAAAAGACTCTCTGACGGGCAGAGAGTCCTCGAAGTTGCGCGCATGCTCAGCGGCTCTGTCCTTACGGATGCGGCGATAGCCAATGCCGAGTCGTTGCTTAAGGGCTGATGCTATTTCATTTCTGTCACGGACCAGTCCTTTCCGTAGACTATTCTTCGTATTCCGGTATTCACATACCCTTCGTCATTTATCCTGCGGAATCTGAATGTGCTCTGGAGCATGTTCCTGTCGGAGTCCTCGATCTTGCGGCTCCAGCGTTTCCCGTATCTGCTGCACATGCTGATAAAGTATGTGGCCGTGTCGTATCCCTGGAATGCGAACTGTGTCGGTTCCGTCCTGTATAGTGCCCTGTATTTCAGAAGGAAATCCTTGACGCGCGGATCCTCGTAATCGATGTAGTATCCGAGGCTTACGTGCATTGAGGTATTGTGGAAGTTCTCTACCTCGATCGTCTCGAAGCTCCTGATCTTCGAAGGAGCATACAGCACGATGTTGTATTTTTCATGGATGAGTATGTTCAGGTTCCTCACCACGTCATTCACGAATGCCTCGCTTTCTGAAGCTATGAGCACGCGGTTGGTTCCGGTAATGGTCATGTTTGCCTTAAGAGGATCCATCACGTCGCGTCCTTCAAGAATGCTGTATGAGAACGGAATATATACCAGACCGGACGAGTCGGCTGCCGCCTTGATCTGTCTTACAGCATCGGTAGGAACTGCGCCCTTCTCAGTAAATATCAATACGGTGTCGACAGGCTGGCAGTCTTCCTTCAGCCAGCTGACGAGGTCTTCGTACTGCAGCTTGTGAGGAGTCGGGGCCTGCAGGAAGTTCCTGTGACTGTCGGCAAGGGCTTCCGCTCTAGGGTCGAGAGGCGAAACCGTCAGGGTCTGTTTCGGCGCCTTCTCAAGTGTGCGTCCGAGGTCTGACGATGATATAGGTCCTATTATGACGTCTGAAGATTCCAGATCCTCTTCGGCGATCTGTCTGGTGTTGTCTGCCGAATCGAAAACGCTGAGGTTTGTACTGATGCCTTTTTCCGCCATATCGTATACGGCGAGGAGCACTCCGCTGTAGAAGTCCAGATTGTTACGGCTTGGATTTTCTGATGATGCCTTCATAGGCAGCAGCAGGCTGACGTTCACCGTATCCTTCTTGACAAACAGTTCTTTCTCATCTTCGATTGCCGGATCCTGGACCAGGGTATCCTGTACCTGAGGCAGCTCCTGAGTTGCAAGTGTGTCGGTCTCTGCAACCTCGACAACCTCCTCTGACACAGGGTCCTGAGCCGTCTCTCCCGGAAGCGGTATGATGAGCTTCTGTCTGTTGGAAAGCTTGCGTCCTGTCAGATTGTTGGCCTTCATGATGGCCTCGACAGTCACGCCGTAGTTTTCAGCTATGACGTCGAGATCCTCATACCATTTCCTGATATGGATCTTCTGCTTGCCTTCGTCTGCCTTCTGCTCCTTTACCGGCTTCTGCTCCTTCTGCTGTTCCTTCTTGACTTTCTTCTCCTTCTCCTTCTCTACGGCATCCTTGGTATGCGCCTCCACGTCTTTCGGGGCACCGGTCAGCTTCTCAGGCTGATCGGCCATCTTCTTTGACGTGTCGTGTGTAGGAATCAGGATGATCGAATTCTGCTTCAGTCCTGTTTCCTTCAGAGACGGGTTCAGAGCATGAATCTCGTCTACCGTCACTTCGTAGGCCTTCGCTATGGAGTACAGGGTCTGCTTCGGCTGGACGATGTGCGAATAGCACACTTTGCCGTCTACCCTGACTTTTTCCTTAGATATGCTGACAGGGGCATTCTCGTATTCCTGTGCCATTACGGCTTGAGGAAAACTGACCGCCACGGCTGAAGCCATGGCCATCATGATGATGAATCTTTTCATTCCCTTTCTTTCCATTTCCCTTCTATTGTAAATTTCCAATGAACTCCTCAAGTCTGGCTGCGAATGTCTTCCATGAGAGGCGTTCCTTTTCCGTGCGTATGTTCCTTATGCGGCTTTCCCTGATAGCCGGGTCGCTGAAATAGCGTATGATCTCGGCACTGATGCACTCGGGGGTGCCTTCCTTGGCCACGATGCCTGTGCCACGATCGCCGATCGTTTCCTTCAGGCCTCCTACGTCAGTCACTATCATCGGTACTTCGAAATGGTACGACACAGAACTGATGCCGCTTTGGGTAGCGCTTCTGTATGGCAGGACGGCGAGGTCGGCTGCAGAGAAATAGTCCGTCACCTCGGAATCCTTTATATACTTGAGGCTTGTGTGTATCTTCCCTTTGTCCGGAAGCCTGTCGATTATCTCCTGATACCTGTCGAAGGATCCGTATGGCTCTCCGGCTATTATCAGCTGATAGCCTTCCGGCAGCATTGCGAATGCTTCGAGCAGGATGTCAAGACCTTTGTATGTCCGGATGAGGCCGAAGAACAGGATGTTCTTCATTCCAGACTTCAGGCCAAGCTTCCTCTCCGCCTCTTCGCGAGGTCTTTTCTTGCCGAAATGAGAGTACAGCGGGTGCTGTATCACCGTATACTTCGCATCGGGCTGAATCTTGAGCAGGTCCTTCGAGACTGCCTCGCAAAGGGTGACGCTGCCTGTGCTTCCCTTCAGGAAGTATCTTGTCAGCGGAGTGTCGAAGAACCGCGGCTCATGGGGCACGACGTTGTCCAGAATCGAAATCACCTTGCAGTGCTTCTTCATCTTTCTCGTGATGTATCCCAGAGATGGCCCGAAATAGGACATCCAGTATCTGACTATCAGCACGTCAGGCTTCCAGTCACGGATCTTCCTGTATGTGCCGATGTATGAAAAAGGATTGGCCGTATCCAGCAGAGATTCGCTCTCCACCGGTACGGCCTCATCGTCAGCTGTCACGTATTGCGTCTTTCCCGGAAAGAGGAATTCGGGGTATTGTCTCTTGAAATTGAATGCCTTGACAATGTGATTCTTGCTCAGTTCACCATAAAGGCATGCGTTAAACTGAGAGATACCTCCTCTGTAGGGATAGAAACAGGACAGTATAGCTATTCTCAATGATTACTCCTTGCTTTTGTCGTTCTTTGTCTTGATGTACTCCTCGTTGAGCCCTGCGAGAACGTCGTCAGTGATGTCGAGAGCTGCGTCTGCAGTGATGACAGGGGCTCCGCCTGAATTTGTGAGGATCATCGCGTACTGCTTCTCAGCATTGTACTTGTCGATGAATGTCTGGATCGCGTCGCCGAGCTGGTTCATCATTACAACCTGCTCCTCGTTGATCTCCTGCTGCTTCTGAGCTGCATAGTTGTTGAACTCGATCTCCTGCTGCTGGAGCTTCTGGCTCTGCACCTCTGCGTTTGTACGTGTGAGAAGGCCCTTGTCGATCTTGTTCTGGAAATCCATTACTTCCTTCTCGAGCTTCTTTCCTCTTCTTGTCACCTCTGCCTGGATGTTCTGTGCCTTTGTCTCGACTACTGAACGGAGGTCGTTTGCCATGTCATATTCCATGAGGATCCTGTCGAGGTCGATGTATACGATGTCGCCCTTGCTTGCTACAGTTTCTACAGCCTCTCCTTCTGCAGGAGCCTCTGCCTGATTGCCTCCCTTTGTGAGGGATACGATGCCGAATACTACAACAGCGATGAGTGAGATCACGCTGAGGATAAGTGATGTGTTCTTCATTTCTTTTATCGTTTTTTCGTTATTATTATTCCGTCTTGCTGCGCATCAGCGCATTAGCCCGCAAAGTTAATCAAAAAATCTTAACTTTTGAGAGATAGGCCTGTATTGTTTGTTCGAGTCCCATGTAGAGGGCGTCGCAAATGATGGCGTGACCTATCGAAACCTCGTCTGTCCACGGAATGTTCCTGATGAAGAACTCGAGGTTTTCAAGGTTCAGGTCATGACCTGCATTCAGCCCGAGTCCGGCAGCCCTCGCCGCTTCGGCTGTTCTGATGAAAGGAGCTATAGCCGTCTCTCTGTCAACAGGATACATGCTTGCATATGATTCCGTATACATCTCCACCCTGTCGCATCCGCAGAGTGCGGCACCTTCCGCCATCTTCGGGTCAGGGTCTACAAAGATCGACGTCCTGATGCCCTTCTTGCGGAACTCCGAGCAGACTTCTGTAAGGAAGTCCTTGTTGCGGAGGGTGTCCCATCCGGCGTTTGACGTGATGGCATCGACGGCATCCGGTACGAGGGTCACCTGATCCGGAACCACCTCCATCACGAGGTCGATGAATGAAGGGATCGGGTTTCCTTCGATGTTGAACTCGGTGGTCACCAGGGGCTTGATCTCGCGTACGTCGGAGTAGCGGATGTGTCTTTCGTCCGGTCTCGGGTGGACGGTTATGCCTTCGGCGCCGAATCTTTCGCAATCTGTGGCTGCCTTGGCAACGTCCGGCATGTTTCCGCCGCGTGCGTTTCTGATCGTGGCGATCTTATTGATGTTGACGCTTAGTCTGGTCATGGTTTTTACGTTTTTGATCATATTCAGAGCACAAAAATATATAATTAAGTTCAATTTTTGTAAATTATATGCTATTTTTGAGCCTTGTTTTGATCGTGCGGATCCCGTGCGAAAGTTTTTTGTACCATGAAAGCAGCTATATATATAGGTAAGAAAAGCCTGGAGAATGATGTCAGGATACAGTCTCTGGTCAAGGAACTGACCGATGGAGGTTGTGCTGTCAGCACTATCGCCAAGGGCGTAAGACCGGCTCCTGATACGGATTTCCTGCTGAGTGTCGGTGGCGACGGGACCTTCCTTTCCGCGACGGCGATGGCCGCTGACGGGGGAATACCGGTTGTGGGTGTGAATCTCGGAAGGATGGGCTTTCTCTCGGAAAACCGTCCTGAGGACATAGCCAAGGCACTGCTGACAGGGGACTACACGATCGAGAGCAGGGCGATGCTCAAGGCCTCTGTAAAGACCGGAGTAAGCTCCGTGGACGAATGGCCTTATGCCCTGAACGAGATGACCGTAAGAAGACGTGGCGCAGCCATGCTTGGAGTCGATGTCAGCGTGGACGGCGTACAGCTTCCGACTTATTGGGCTGATGGACTGGTCATTTCGACAAGCTCGGGGTCGACAGCCTATTCGCTCAGTGTCGGCGGACCTATCGTGCTGCCTGAGTCCAAGGTGCTGATCATATCGCCGATTGCTCCCCACAATCTCAATATCCGGCCTCTTGTCGTTCCCGATACGTCAGAGATATGTCTGAAAATGCATTCGAGGGACGGACATTTCGAGTTCTCGGCGGACAACAGGACGGCTCTGGTCGGGGAGGATACAGGTGTGGTGATTTCCGTGGCACAGTTTTCGCTTAGACGTGTCCGGCTCAACAGGTCCAATTTTATTGAAGCCCTGACGGAAAAACTGTTCTGGGGTGAAGATGTCAGAAATATCAAATAATATGCAGAACAATACTGAAACTATGACCAAGGTGCCTGTTCATGTGTCCATGATCATGGACGGCAACGGCCGTTGGGCCAAGGAAAGAGGAAAGGAAAGGGTCTTTGGCCATTTCGAAGGTGTGGAGAGTGTGCGTGCCTGTGTGGAAGCCGCAGTCGAGACAGGGGTGAAATACCTTTCGATCTATGCTTTTTCTGAAGAGAACTGGAACCGTCCGCAGGATGAGGTCGTTGCGCTTATGGGTCTGATGGTCAAGGCTATGGCTGCGGAAATGCAGAAGCTTGACAAGAACGGTGTGCGTTTCATGGTGATAGGAAACAGGGAGCGTCTCGATGATTCGCTGAACAAGACGATTGACGAGTGCATGCAGATGACTGCCCATAACGATACGCTTACCCTTATCGTGTTCCTCAGCTATAGCGGAAAGTGGGATATCCTCCAGGCAGCCAAGAAGATGGCGGAAGATATAGAGGCTCATCCCGAGAAGAAGGAAGAGATAATGTCTATGGGAGTTGACGGTTTCGACCGATATCTTGCGACTGCCGGCATACCGGATCCTGACCTGATAGTGAGGACTTCCGGAGAAAGCCGCCTGAGCAACTATCTCCTGTGGCAGGGAGCGTATTCAGAACTGCTGTTCGTCGATACGCTTTGGCCGGATTTCAGGAAGGATGAGTTCAAGGCAGCGCTCGAATCGTATGCAAAACGCGACCGCCGTTATGGAAAAGTAAAATAAATGCGTATATTTGCAGTTTTGAATTTAAGATTATACCGATGAAAATTAGCCGAATAGTCGCCGTCGCGATGCTTCTCGTCCTGTCTTGCCCCCTTTGGGCGCAGCAGTCGGGGGGCGACGTTGTGGTGGACTACAACAATCCTAAGAAATATATAGTTGGTGGGGTGACTCTTGAGGGCAACGAACATTTCTCGAAGGACCAGATCCTTCAGGTTGCAGGCCTTCAGAAGGGAATGGAGGTGACCGTTCCGAGCGAGGAAATGTCTTCTATCGTCGAAAGGCTCTGGCTGCAGAGGTTTTTTGACGATGTCGCTATCGTTGTCGACTCCATAGCTCCGTCGAAGGATACGGCTTTCTTCAAGATTCGTATCATCGAGAGGCCGCGCGTTTCGCGCTGGACGTTCTCGGGAGTGAAGAGCGGCGAGGAGAAGGAACTCCGCGAGCGTCTCAACTTCCGTCGAGGCAGCGAATTTTCGGATTATGTGGCCAAGACTTCTACAGACATCATCAAGAGATATTACAAGGAGAAGGGTTTCCTCAATGTCAAGGTCGATGTGACTACACAGAAGGATACCATAATCCGCAGTGCCATCAGGGCGCATTTTGCTGTCGACAGAGGCGAAAAGGTGAAGATCAAGACGATCACGTTCAATGGAGCGGATAACGTGAAGGAATCGAAACTCGTGCGCTCCATGAAGAAGACGAGGGACGGACGTCTGCAGAACTTCTTCAGTTCCAAGAAGTTCAACGAGAAGGAATATGACAATGACAAGAGGGCTCTGATCGGTGTCTTCAACGAAGCCGGATACAGGGATGCCAGAATCGTCAAGGATACGATGTATTATGTCGAGCCGGGACGCCTGCAGATCGACTTTGAGATCGACGAAGGAAAGAAATACTATTTCAGGGACATTACATGGACCGGAAACTCCGTCTATCCTGCCGAAACTCTCAACGATATCCTCATGATCGAAAAAGGTGACGTATATGATGTCGTGACGATGGAAAAGCGCCTCTTCGGCGGCGGAAAGCAGACGGAGTATAATGTTTCGTCGCTTTATCGTGACAACGGATACCTCTTCTTCCAGGTGCAGCCTGTCGAGATGAACATCGAGGGTGACTCCGTGGATGTGGAGATGCGTGTGGTCGAGGGCAAGCCTGCGACTCTGAACAATATCGTCATCAACGGAAACGACCTTACCAACGAACGTGTCATCAGACGTCAGCTCTTCACCCGTCCGGGATATCTTTTCAGCCAGTCAGCATTCGAGCGTTCGATCAGGGAGATAGCTTCCATGGGTCAGTTCGACCCAGAGGCCATCATGAGCGAAGGCGGCTATTCGATGATCCCGAACCAGTACAACAACACTGTCGATCTCGTGTACAACGTGACCGAGAAGCCGTCAAGCCAGCTCGAGCTCTCCGGAGGATGGGGTGGAAACACATTCGTCGCTACAGTCGGTGTCAGCTTCAACAACTTCTCGACACGCAGGCTTTTCGACAAGACCGCATGGAGGCCTGTTCCGCTCGGAGATGCACAGAATCTTGCGATCCGCTTCCAGACCAACGGTACTTATTATACCAGCCTCTCTGCAAGCTTCTCGGAGCCTTGGCTCTTCGGAAAGAAGCCTACTTCGCTCAATACATCGCTTTACTATACGCGTCAGACGAATTCATACATATATTACAATATCCTCAATAATGACGAGTATATGGAGGTGTATGGATTTGCGGCAGGTATCGGAAAACGTCTGAAGTGGCCGGACAGCTATTTCGTTCTGTACAACCAGTTCAGCTGGCAGACATACAAGCTTCAGAACTGGGCATATCAGTTCCTGTTCAATACAGGTATCTCCCACAACCTCAGCTATACGCTCAGCCTGACGAGAAACTCTACCGACCAGCAGATCTATCCGCGTGAAGGTTCGGACTTCAGCTTCTCATTGCAGCTGACTCCTCCTTACTCTCTGCTCAGAAAGAAGGACAGGGGAGTGCTCGATGCTGACGGCAATCCTACAAAGGTAGCCAGCTGGAGGGACATCAATTACGATCTCCAGTCGTCACAGGACCGTTACAGGTGGATCGAGTATCATAAGTGGTCGTTCAAGGGCGCGGTCTATACCAAACTTGTCGGAGATCTTGTCCTGATGGCACGTGCACAGTTCGGATATCTCGGATATTACAACAGAAACTGGGGATATTCGCCGTTCGAGGGATTCCGTGTCGGAGGAGACGGTATGTCCGGATATGATACATACGGATCGGAGATCATCTCGCTCCGTGGTTACGAGAACTACTCTCTGACTCCATACGGATTGTCATCGTACAACACTACAGGAAACTACTATGCCGGTAACGTGTATGACAAGTTCACTGTCGAACTCCGTTATCCTGTTATCCTGCAGCCGCAGTCTACGATCTACGCCCTGCTCTTCCTCGAGGGAGGTAACTGCTGGTCGGATATCAGAGACTTCAATCCGTTCCAGATCAGAAGATCTGCCGGAGTCGGTGTGAGAGTGTTCCTGCCTATGATCGGTCTTCTTGGTGTTGACTGGGGATACGGCTTCGACAATTTCGACGGAAACGGTGGCAGCCAGTTCCACTTCGTGATCGGACAGCAGTTCTAGAATTTGAAGAATTATTAAATTGTAAGATAAAGTTATGAAAAGAATCATTTTGATCGCAGCAATGGCTGTTATGTCAGTGGCTGCAGGCGCACAGAACCTCAAGTGGGCATACGTTGACTTCAACGAGCTCATCATGCTCATGCCGGAGATGGATGCGGCAAGAGCTACAATGGAGGAGAACCAGAAGACAAATGAGGAGATCCTTGTGGCTATGTACGACGAGTACCAGTCAAAGTATCAGCAGTATCAGCAGAAGGCTGAGTCATGGACTCCTGCTATCCGCGAGAGCAAGGAGAAGGAGATCATGGATATCCAGACAAGACTCGAGCAGACTCAGCAGAGCCTCCAGCAGGAGATGCAGCAGCTCCAGCAGAACCTTCAGGCTCCTATTTATGAGAAGGCCCAGAATACTGTGAATGAGCTTGCAAAGGCAAAGGGCGTCGCTCTCGTATTCGAGGCAAGTTCTCTCCTTTACATGGACCCTGCTCAGGGAATCAATCTTACGCCAGAGGCTCGTACAGCTCTCAAGATTCCTGAGGGAAGGACTCTCGAGACACTCCAGGCAGAGCTTCAGGCAAAGGCCCAGGCAGCTCAGGCACAGATGCAGTAAAAGTTTTTTGATGATAATACCCAAAGGGTGGAGAAATATGAAGCTCGGTTTTATATTTCTCCACCCTTTGGGTATTATCTGTAATGGCGTCATAAAAAAGTAAGAATTTATATTCTTTATTTGGGAAAAATACATACATTTGTATCAAAATCTAACCATTTGATTTAAAACTGTAACATCAATAATAATCAGCTATGCAACATAAGGTTATTGATACTAAAGATGTTGTTATCAGGTTTGCAGGAGATTCGGGAGATGGCATGCAGCTCACCGGGTCTCTTTTTGCAGATATGTCAGCCATCTTCGGTAACGAACTTTCTACTTTTCCTGATTATCCTGCGGAGATCAGGGCGCCGCACGGCACCGTGTCAGGCGTGTCAGGCTTCCAGGTGCATATCGGAAGCGAACATATTACGACCCCGGGTGACTTCTGTGACCTTCTCGTAGCGATGAATCCTGCTGCCCTCAAGGCCAATGCAAAATGGCTCAAGAGGACGGCTATGGTACTGATTGACTCCGATACCTTTGACGAGGACGGCCTCCAGAGGGCAGGACTCAAGAATGACCCTATAAGGGAACTGTACATTGAAGACAGGACGATCATCATCGCTCCGATCACGACCTTGACAGAGGAGAGCCTCAAGGACAGCGGGCTTGACAAGAAGACTGTCCACAAGTGCAAGAACATGTTCACCCTCGGTATGGCCTGCTATATCTACAACCGTCCGATGGAGTACATATTCCAGTATCTTGAGAGAAAGTTCGGAAAGAAGCATCCGGAACTCATCGCGCCTAACAAGAAGGTGCTTCAGGATGGCCATAACTATGCGGCCAACATCCAGGCTATTCCTAATACATACAATATTGAGCCGGCAAATCAGGAGAAGGGTCTTTACAGGAACATCACCGGTAATCAGGCAACTGCATGGGGACTCCTCGCAGCAGCAGAAAAGGCGAATCTGCCTCTCTTCTGCGGATCATATCCTATCACTCCGGCTACAGGAATCCTTGAGGAACTTGCGATCCACAAGAGCCTTGGAGCGAAGACGCTTCAGGCTGAGGATGAGATCGCAGGTATCTGTACCGCAATCGGAGCCGCATTCGCAGGCAATCTTGCAGTGACTACTACCTCAGGTCCGGGCCTTTCGCTCAAGTCCGAGGCGCTCGGACTTGCAGTCATGACAGAGCTTCCGCTCGTAGTCGTTGATGTGCAGCGTGCCGGTCCTTCTACAGGTATTCCTACCAAGACGGAGCAGACGGACCTGAATCAGGCGCTTTATGGCCGCAACGGCGAGTGCCCGATGGTGGTGATGGCGGCACATTCTCCTGCAAACTGCTTCGACGCCGCATTCAATGCTGCGAAGATCGCGCTTGAGCATATGACCCCAGTCCTTCTGCTTACAGAAGGTTTCCTTGGAAACGGTTCGGAGCCTTGGCGCATCCCTTCAATGAAGGATTATCCTGTTATCCGTCCTCCTTTCGCTCAGCCTAATACTCCATACAAGCCTTTCAAGAGAGATGCCGAGACATTCGTGCGCAGATGGGCTGTACCTGGAATGGCGGGATGTGAGCATAGGGTCGGAGGTCTCGAGAAGAATCACGACGGAGTCCTTTCTTCAGATCCTCAGAACCATGCCCTCATGGTCAAGGAACGTAATATGAAGGTGCAGAAGGTAGCTGACTTCATCCCGGAACTCGAAGTGAACGGACCTCAGGAAGGAAAACTTCTTGTTGTAGGCTGGGGCGGTACATACGGCCACCTTCTTTCTGCCGTTCAGGAGGCACGTGAGGCTGGCATCGAGGTAAGCTTCGCAAACTTCGACTACATCATGCCGCTTCCACGCAATACGGAAGAGGTCTTCTCCAAGTTCGAGAAGATACTCGTCTGCGAGCTGAACAGCGGACAGTTCGTCAACTATCTCCGTGGAGTGCTTCCGCAGTACAGATACGAACAGTACAACAAGGTTCAGGGTCAGCCGTTCCTCGTTCAGGAAATCGTTGCTGCCATAAAGGAAAACCTGATCTAAAAACAGATTATTATGCCAAGATATACATTCAAGGAATTCAAGAGCGATCAGGAAGTAAGATGGTGCCCGGGATGTGGCGACCATGGCGTTCTCGCTGCGCTGCAGCGTTCTCTTCCTGATGTAACGGAAGCGTTGGGCTACAGCAAGGAAAGATACGTTGTCGTGTCAGGTATCGGCTGTTCTTCCCGCCTTCCTTATTACATGAATACATACGGTTTCCATAGTATACATGGACGTGCTACCGCCATTTCTACCGGTATCAAGGTGGCCAACCCGGATCTTGCCGTATGGCAGGCCTGCGGTGACGGTGACGCTCTCGCCATCGGAGGAAACCATTTCATCCACGCGATCAGAAGGAACGTGGACATCAATATCATCCTCTTCAATAATCAGATATACGGCCTTACAAAGGGACAGTATTCTCCGACATCACGTTTCGGTGCGATCTCGAAGACCTCTCCGTACGGAACAGTGGAGCACCCTTTCAATCCGGGAAGTCTTGTGCTCGGTGCGAAGGGCACCTTCTTTGCGCGCAGTCTTGATTCTGAGCTGAAGCTGACTTCGGAAATAATGCTCGCGGCTGCAAAACATGACGGATGCTCGGTGATGGAGATGCTTACCAACTGCGTGATATTCAACGATGGAGCCCACAAGCTCATAGCAGACAGGGAAGTCCGCGCTGACAGGACGATAGTTCTCCGTCATGGTGAGAAGATGATCTTCGGCAAGAATCGCGACAAGGGAATCGTTCTTGACGGAATGGGTCTCAGGGTCGTTACCATAGGTGAGAACGGCGTTACGGAGGATGACATCCTGGTACATGACGCCCACTCTGAAAATGTCGGTATCCACATGATGCTGGCTGACATGAAGTATCCTGAATTCCCGGTTGCGCTTGGAGTCATCCGAGATGTGAAGGATGTCACTTATGACGACGGTGTCCGCGATCAGGTGGAGGCTGTGAAGGCCAAGTCAAAGATCCAGTGTGTAGACGACCTGCTCCGCAGCGGTTCGACCTGGGAAGTCAAATAGAAGATAAAACAAACCAATCATAACACTAAACTAATGAACACTAAAGATCTGATGGCCACACTCCAGGCCAAGTACCCTTACGAGAAGGAGTATCTCCAGGCGGTACACGAAGTATTGGAGTCAATCGAGGAAGTGTACAACCAGCATCCTGAGTTTGAGGACGCTAAGATTGTAGAACGTATCGTTGAGCCTGAGCGTATCCTTACATTCAAGGTTACATGGGTGGATGACAACGGTGAGGTTCAGACTAATACAGGTTACCGTGTGCAGTTCAACTCTGCTATCGGACCATACAAGGGCGGTATCCGTTTCCATCCTTCAGTGAATCTGTCCATCCTTAAGTTCCTCGGTTTCGAGCAGACATTCAAGAATGCCCTCACTACTCTCCCTATGGGTGGTGGAAAGGGTGGATCAGACTTCAACCCTAGAGGAAAGTCAGACGCCGAGATCATGCGTTTCTGCCAGGCATTCATGCTTGAGCTCTGGAAGGTGATCGGTCCTGATCAGGATGTGCCTGCAGGTGACATCGGAGTCGGCGGACGTGAGATCGGTTTCATGTACGGAATGTACAAGAAGCTTGCTCAGCAGTACAATACAGGCGTCCTTACGGGAAAGGGACTGACATGGGGAGGTTCTATCCTTCGTCCTGAGGCAACAGGTTTCGGTGCCGTTTATTTCGTTCAGCATATGCTCCAGATGGCCGGAAAGGACATCAAGGGTAAGACAGTCGCTCTCTCAGGCTTCGGCAACGTTGCATGGGGTGCAGCTACAAAGGCTACAGAACTCGGTGCGAAGGTGATCGCGATTTCAGGTCCTGACGGCGCTATCTACGATCCTGAGGGAATGAACGAGGAGAAGATCGCTTACATGCTTGAACTTCGCGCTTCAAACAACGACGTTGTGGCTCCATTCGCAGAGAAGTTCCCTTCAGCAACATTCTATCCTGGAAAGAAGGCTTGGAGCATCAAGTGTGACATCGCTATGCCTTGTGCATTCCAGAATGAGATGACCGGTGCAGACGCTGAGGAACTCCTCGCAAACGGTACATGGCTTGCTGCCGAGGTTTCTAACATGGGATGTACTCCTGAGGCTATCGCAGCATTCCAGAAGGCAGGCATCATGTTCGCTCCAGGTAAGGCTGTAAACGCAGGTGGTGTGGCAACTTCTGGTCTTGAGATGACCCAGAACGCAATGCATATCAGCTGGGGTCCTGCAGAAGTCGACGAGAAACTCCACAGCATCATGGCAAACATCCACGAAGCTTGCGTGAAGTATGGTACTCAGCCTGACGGTTACATCAACTACGTGAAGGGTGCCAACATCGCCGGCTTCATGAAGGTTGCACAGGCTATGCTTGAGCAGGGTATTATCTAGTATAGTTCGGAAACAGTTGGAAGTGAGGCAGGCGACTGCCTCACTTTTTAACATTTATTTAGTTGCTTTATAATAAATAAAGGCTATTTTTGGAATAATCTCATAATCCGCTAAGAATAAAAAGTTTATGCGGAAAGTTCAAGAACGAGGTAATGAGTTGGCAACTGTTCTGATTTCTACATACTTGCTTGATTTGCATTGATGTACAACTCATCTTGGAACAAAGGTACAACTTTTTTATGAACGAGCAAAAAGGTGGTACATTTTTCATTATTACGGGGTAATATTTGAATTTGGTGTATCATCAATCTGCGATATATGAGTATCCCGATTCCGTCATTCGCCCCTTTCCTTTGCTCGTCTGCGAAGGTAGTACAATAGCCCTTGAAAGTTGAAAGGTCAGGCGGCAAACCGTTTCGGGCTGAATCTTCCTCCTACGGAGAGTATTCAG
>JAGBCS010000075.1 GCA_017937885.1 Bacteroidales bacterium | reverse complement strand
GAGACTGTTGACTCAGAGGTGGCAAATATCGTGATCAGCGGCAAGCAGGAGTTTACCGCAGAGGATATCTCAAAAGGATTGTCTTCTTTCAAGGTGCTTAACCCTGAACTGCACATCTGCTCTCTCGAGCCGGCTGTCAAGATCGAGATGACCCTCACCGTAGGCAAGGGACGTGGTTTCGTTCCTGCAGACGAGAACAGGGATCCGGAGGCTGTCATCGGAACTATTCCGGTGGATGCCATCTACACTCCGATCAAGAATGTCAACTGGACTGTAGAGAACTGGCGTGTAGAGCAGAAGACCGACTATGAAAAGCTCAACCTGGAGATCGTGACCGATGGTTCGATCACTCCTAACGTAGCTCTTCAGGAGGCTGCAAACATCCTTATCTACCACTTCAAGCTGTTCACCGACGATAAGAAGCTTTCACTCGAGAGCTCTATCGAGGCTGAATCAAAGGAGCTTGACGAGGAGTCACTCCACATGAGGCATCTCCTTCTCACAAAGCTTTCAGACATGGGCCTCTCTGTGAGAGCATACAATTGTCTTAAGGCTGCGGACATCGATACATTCGCTGACCTCGTATCTTACTCTAGGACCGAGCTCATGAAGTTCAGGAACTTCGGTAGGAAGTCGCTCAACGAGATCGATCTCCTCGTAGAGAAGATGAAGCTTTCATTCGGAATGGATGTTACCAAGTATAATATTGAACCTAAGAAAAAGAACGTTTAAGTAATATGAGGCACAATAAAGCAATCAACCACCTTGGTCGCAAGAGCGGACATCGCAAGGCTCTCCTCGCTAACATGGCTACCTCACTGATCCTCAACAAGAGAATCGTGACTACAGTTGCCAAGGCAAAGGCTCTCAAGATGTACGTTGAGCCGCTTATCACCAAGTCAAAAGATGATTCGACTCATTCACGTCGTGTCGTATTCAGCTACCTCAAGAACAAGGAGGCTGTTTCAGAGCTCTTCCGTACAGTTGCTCCGAAGATCGCTGACCGTCCAGGCGGATACACTCGCGTGTTGAAGACTGGTTTCCGTCAGGGTGACGGTGCTGACATGGCTCTCATCGAGCTCGTTGACTTCAACGAAGCAGCTCTCGCTTCAGCTCCTAAGAAGGCAGCCAAGAAGACTACACGTCGTAGCTCTAAGAAGGCAGTCGAGGCAGCTCCAGCAGCAGAGGTTGAGACACCGGCAGCTGAGTAATCAGACTCAAGTCACGCAGCCACGGCTGCACACAATAAAACTCCGGGACCGTAAGGTCACCGGAGTTTTTTTTGTTATGCGATTGCCGATTTGACGGCAGAACCATTCTTCGGAGTTTTGCAAATATAATAAATAAATAGATTGGTTCTGCAGATTAAATTAATAATCTTAGAATAAATGGCGGTTTTGCTTAAAAATTAATCGGTTAAGGGCTTGATAATATGAAAATAATAAATAATTTTGTTGTCCTGACTTAAGCGATGAAAGATTTTCGGAAGGGAAAGACTACAAAATCAATAACATTATGAACAACCTATTCTATCTCGTGCCGGTTGCGGCAGTAATCGCGCTTGTGTTCGCGTACATCTTTTTCCGTCAGATGATGAAGGAAAGCGAAGGCAATGCGACAATGAAGGAAATAGCAAGATTTGTCCGTGAAGGTGCCATGGCTTACCTCAAGCAGCAGTACAAGGTCGTGATCATCGTCTTCATCGTACTTGCACTTCTTTTTACGGTTCTGGCGATCTTCGGCGTTCAGAACAGCTGGGTACCTTTCGCATTCCTTACAGGTGGATTCTTCTCAGGTCTTGCAGGCTTTGTGGGAATGAAGACAGCAACCTATGCATCAGCAAGAACCGCTAACGCTGCTCAGAGATCCTTGAATTCAGGTCTTAAGGTCGCTTTCCGAAGCGGTGCAGTAATGGGCCTGACCGTTGTCGGACTCGGTCTTCTTGACATCGCCATCTGGTGGGTGATCCTCAATCAGTTTGTGGATCTCGAAGGAACTCAGAAACTTGTATTCATAACAACGACAATGCTTACTTTCGGAATGGGAGCTTCGACTCAGGCCCTCTTCGCGCGTGTCGGCGGAGGTATTTATACGAAGGCAGCAGATGTCGGTGCTGACCTTGTTGGAAAGGTTGAGGCCGGTATTCCTGAGGACGATCCTCGCAATCCTGCCACAATCGCAGATAACGTCGGTGATAACGTAGGTGATGTTGCCGGTATGGGTGCCGACCTTTACGAGTCTTATTGCGGTTCCATCCTTGCTACAATGGCCCTTGGTGCTGCGGCATATTCGGCTGTGGGAACGGATGCTCAGATGAAGGCAATCCTTGCTCCTATGATCATTGCTGCCGTCGGCGTTGTCCTTTCGATCATCGGTATCTATGTGGTGCGTACGAAGGAAGGAGCAGGTATGGATCAGCTCCTTAAATCTCTCGGCCGTGGTACCAACCTCAGCTCGATCCTGATAGCCGGTGCCACATTCGGCATCATGTATCTTCTCGGCATGGAGAACTGGTGGGGCTTCTCGCTTTCAGTGGTAGTCGGCCTTTTTGCCGGAGTGATCATCGGTCAGGCGACAGAATACTATACATCTCATTCTTATCGTCCTACCCAGAAACTTGCGGAGTCTGCAGAGACCGGTCCGGCAACAGTGATCATCTCAGGAGTCGGCCTCGGTATGCTTTCAACTGCAATCCCGGTGATTACAATCGCTGTGGCGATTCTTCTTGCTTACCTCTGTGCAAACGGATTCGACCTCTCATTCTCTGCCGACAGCCTCAGTACCGGCCTTTATGGTATCGGTATCGCAGCAGTAGGAATGCTCTCGACGCTCGGCATCACTCTCGCAACAGACGCTTATGGCCCTATCGCAGACAATGCCGGTGGAAATGCACAGATGAGCGAACTTGATCCTGAGGTCCGCAAGCGTACTGATGTGCTTGATGCTCTCGGAAACACGACAGCAGCAACGGGAAAGGGTTTTGCAATCGGTTCCGCTGCACTTACTGGACTTGCGCTCCTGGCTTCGTACATAGAAGAGATTAAGATTGGTCTTACTCATATAGGAAAGCAGATTGTTGACGTGGCAGGAAACACCATAGATGCCGCACAGGCTACAATCCCTGATATCATGGCATATTACCATGTGGACCTTATGAACCCTGTAGTCCTTGTCGGCGTGTTCATCGGTGCCATGATGTCGTTCCTTTTCTGCGGCCTTACGATGAATGCTGTCGGTCGTGCAGCTCAGAGCATGGTGACTGAGGTTCGCCGTCAGTTCCGTGAAATCAAGGGTATCCTCACCCGCGAGGCTACTCCGGACTATGCACGCTGCGTGGAGATCTCTACAAAAGGTGCACAGCGCGAGATGCTGCTTCCTTCCCTCATCGCTATCATCGTCCCTATACTTGTCGGCATTATTCTCGGCCCGGCAGGTGTGATGGGTCTCCTTATCGGAGGTCTTGGCTCTGGCTTTGTTCTCGCTGTCTTCATGTCCAATTCAGGTGGAGCATGGGACAATGCCAAGAAGTATGTCGAGGAAGGCCATCTCGGCGGAAAGAACTCTGAGGCTCATAAGGCAACCGTGACAGGCGATACCGTCGGCGATCCGTTCAAGGATACATCAGGACCATCACTCAACATCCTCATCAAGCTGATGAGCATGGTGTCCATCGTGATGGCAATGCTTACAGTCGCAATTCATTAAGATTTGAAGAAAATACTATTTATACTGTTCATGCTTATTCCTCCTGTGCTCTGTGCGCAGGAGGAATTTGCCGTTTCCGGACATCCGCGTCTTCTTATGAAGGCGGGAGAAGAAGCCATGGTTGCTGATATGATTGCCAGAGACCCTGTGATGGGCAGGATACATGGTGCGATAGTAACCGAATGTGACCTCATGCTTGATCTGCCGCCGTTGGAGCGCGTGATGAAAGGCAAGAGACTGCTTCATACCTCGAGAGAGGCTATAAGGCGTATCTTCTGGCTGTCATATTCTTATAGGATGACCGGCAAGCCAGCATATGCTGAAAGGGCGGTCGAAGAAATGATCAACGTCTGTGCCTTCAAGGACTGGAATCCCTCACATTTCCTGGATGTCGGTGAAATGGTTCTGGCCGTATCGATCGGATACGACTGGCTTTATGACCTTCTGACTCCGCTGCAGCGCCAGACTGTCAAGGATGCCATTGTTGAGAAGGGATTTGTCCCTGCCGACGATGAACGATATGCCGGCTTCTATAATCTTGACAACAACTGGAACCAGGTATGCTGCGGCGGCCTTCTGTATGGAGCTTTGGCGACTTACGAGGAGCATCCGGAGCTGGCCGGTGAACTGATAGACCTGTATGTCAAGTCTGTTCCGTTCGCACTGGCTGTATATGGTCCTGACGGGGGATATCCGGAAGGCTTTCATTACTGGGGCTATGGAACATCCTTTCAGGTGATGATGATTGCCGCACTTGAGTCCGCATTGGGTACGGATTTCGGCCTGAGTTCATATCCCGGCTTCCTTGAGTCTTCGTCCTTCGTGCAGTTCATGACGGCACCGGGCGGTGTTTCGTATAATTTCTCGGATGCCCCTCAGAGAGCACCATGCAATCCGATGATGTTCTGGTTTGCTTCCAAGACCGGCGACATGTCCCGTGTCTGGCTTGAGAAACGCAATCTGGAGAACCTTCCTGAGGATTTCATGAATGATGCAGACCGTCTGTTCTCCGAGTACAGACTGCTTCCTTCTCTTCTTGTCTTCTGTTCTAAATTGGATATGGAAGCCATAAGGCCTCCGAAGGAAAACTTCCGTTTCTTCGATGGAAAGACACCGGTATTCGTATATCGCGAGGGGTGGAGCAGGAAGGATGATGCGTATCTGGGGGTAAAGGGCGGATCTCCGCTGACGTCGCATTCGCATATGGATGCCGGTTCGTTCGTGTATGAATATGACGGGCTCCGCTGGTCTTCGGAGCTCGGAATGCAGGACTACTATTCGCTGGAGAGCCTGGGCGTGAGGCTTTGGGACGGTCACGAAGGCGGTCAGCGCTGGGATGTCTTCCGTATCGGAAACGAGTCGCATTCGACGCTTACCCTCAATGGGAAGCACCATGTTGTGAAAAGCTTTGCTCCGATAGTCGGAACATGGCGGGAAAAGTCCAGAAAAGGTGCCGTCGTGGATATGAGCACGACGTTCTCTCATGTTGCGGACAGCGTAGTCCGGTCGGTATGGCTTGACAGACGCAACCATCTCCACGTCTCGGACTTCATCCAGGCCGGAGAGGAGGATGTCGATGTCATGTGGGTCATGACGACTCCTGCGTCTGCGCAGATACTCACGGACGGGAGGATCCTTCTTGAGCAGGAAGGGAAAAGGATGATGCTTAAGACATCCGATGCAGGAGCAGTGCCTCATGTCTGGTCAAATGAACCGCCTCATGAGTACGACGCTCCGAACCCCGGCACCTGTCGCGTAGGCTATACGATAACGGTTCCGGCAGGAAAGGCTTTGACTCTTTCCGTCAGTCTTTCTCCATCAAGGTAACATATCTGACGAGCGCTTCCAGAAAATAATAGTCGGCATATGAAAGCGGTACGTCGATCTCGCCGTTTTCCGGCATGTTGCCTACGCAATGCTTGAGCAGGAAACCACCGTTTTCACCATATGCCGCAAGGTATTCGTCGGTTCCGAATGTAAGAAGCTGTCTGCGTGCTGTTTCCAGGTAGGTTTCAGCCGCAGATGCTTTTTCTGTAAGTGTGCTGAGTTCGATGAAGGCAGATGCCATGATGGCTCCGGCAGAAGCATCGCGGAGCGCATCAGGAATGTCCGGGGCATTGAAGTCCCAATATGGGATGCCGTCTTCCGGAAGATGTCGGATGATCATCTCTCCGATGTTTTCTGCGGCATTCAGGTATTCAGCCATACCGGTTTCCCTGTACATCATGGTATACCCGTACAATGCCCAAGCCTGTCCTCTTGCCCAGGCGGATCCATCCGCATGGCCCTGCACCGTCTCCTTTGATCTTACTTCTCCGGTAACGGGATCATAGTCCAGCAGATGCCAGCTGCTCCAGTCCGGCCGGAAATGATTCTTCAAGGTTGTGTTGGCGTGAGTCACCGCTGCGCTTCGAAGAGTCGTGTCGCCGCTGATGCGTGCGGCGTTGGTGAGCAGCTCGAGGTTCATCATGTTGTCGATGATGACAGGATAACGCCAGTCCTTGCGCACCCAGTCCCAGCTCAGGGTAACTCCGGTTGCAGGGTTGAGGCGTGCGGCCAGTTTCCGCGCGGCAGCTACGTATACCGGAACGACGGCGGTCGAATCGCCCGTCAGGCGCAGGGCGTTGCCGAAACTGCAGTCGATCTGGAAACCGATGTCATGGTCGGTGTGTCTGTCCAGCAGATCCTTCAGCGGCAGAGTGTGCTTCCATGCCAGTTCGAGCATTGATCTGTCGCCGGTATATTCATAAATGTACCAGAGGGCTCCGGGATAGAAGCCGCTGCACCACCATCCCATATCCGAAGTGCGGAGGGTGCCGTCTTTATGTGTGGTTCTCGGGTATTCGCCCTCCTGCAGAGATGCATCCATGTCGGTATACTGCTGCTGTGCAAGCGTAAAGACTTTATCTGCAAGCTCGCTTACGGGATCTTTCCCTGAGCAGCCTGTAATGATGATTGCCACGAATGCGGCCGTAAGAAAGCGTTTCATTTCTCAATTGTTATCTCTTACAAATATACATCTTATCTCCATAAAGATACCTCTTCAGAATAGGAAAACTGCTGAAAAAAGATTATATTTGCGAAAGACTAACAACTAACTCTATGAGAACCAACCGTATGATCTTGATGCTGGCGGTGGTGGTGCTGTCGTCAGTGTCTCTCGGAGCCCAGAATCAGCGGGCTGTCTCATTGTCCGGAGGTGCCAGATATGAAGGAGAATGGCCAAAGGGTGAAGGTGCTCTGTATTCGCATGAGGACGGTCTTGTCCTCGGTACATTTGTCAAAGGAAAGCCAGACGGCGAATGCGTATGCTACAAGCCGAATGGCGAAGTCTTCTGGGGAGAATATCGGAAAGGAAAAGCGACAGGTCACGGCTACCTGTTCAGGGATAACGGAGTCGTGATCACGGGAAGGTACAGAGCCGGACGTTATCATGGTCTGGACACGATCTACAGGGCGGACGGTTCCGTCTATGTCGGACGCTTCAAGAACGGAAAGCTCAAGGAAAGAGTTTATGAGAATTCCGTTGTCCCCGGAGAGATGATAGCAAAGAAGCCGTCTTATCCTCGCATCGATTTCCGTCACAGGCAGGAAGAGTTCCTTAAGGATATGGAGATAAGATGGGACAACAAGACTTTGGGGATCAGGCAGCCTGCAGGATTTGTCTATCCGAGATTCCAGGGTGGCTCTATCGAGGACTTTACGTATTGGGTGAATTCTCAGGTTGAGTATCCTTCTTCGACAAATCTGCGCGGAACGTCGCGTACCGTCCTTGTCGAGTTTACCGTTCTCACAGACGGATCGGTAACGGATGTTCATGCCGTCTTCGGCTCGAACAAGACTCTTAATGAGGCTGCTGAGAAGGCCGTGAGCAAGTCTCCGAAGTGGGAGCCGGCAGAGCAGGATGGCGAGAAGATGAGCGTCCGCATGACTATCCCTGTCGTCTTCAATATGGAATAAGTCCGTCTCGGTGAAAAGGTAGGGGACTACCTGCTGATATGAATGAAAAAACTGCTATCTTTGCAGATTGGGGTCGTGTTGGCCCTGACATTGCAGGATAGCAGTTTTTTATGAGCAAGGACAAAGAAATATTGGATAGCATTGCGGACAAGGAGTATGAGCACGGTTTTGTGACTGATGTCGAGCAGGAGTTCATACCTAAAGGTCTCAATGAAGATATAATACGCCTGATTTCGGCAAAGAAGGATGAGCCGGAGTGGATGCTCGAGTTCCGTCTTGAGGCATTCCGTCGCTGGCAGAAGATGCCTATGCCGAAATGGGCGCATCTGGATATCCCTGAAATAGATTTTCAGGACATCATTTATTATGCGGCACCGAAAAAGGATGAAGATCGCCCGAAAGAGATCGATCCTGAGCTGGAGAAGACATTCGACAAGCTCGGAATTCCGCTTCACGAAAGAGCAGCGCTTGCGGGCGTCGCCGTTGATGCGGTGTTCGACTCTGTGTCAGTGAAGACGACGTTCCGGGCGGCTTTGGAGGAAAAGGGAATCATCTTCTGTGCCTTCTCGGAAGCGGTCCGTGAGCATCCGGATCTGGTCCGCAGATATCTGGCTTCGGTTGTTCCTGTGGGCGACAATTTCTATTCCGCACTGAATTCGGCCGTGTTCAGTGACGGTTCTTTCGTATACATTCCGAAAGGAGTGCGCTGCCCTATGGAGCTTTCGAGCTATTTCCGTATCAATGCCGCAGGAACCGGCCAGTTCGAGAGGACGCTCATCGTGGCGGACGAAGGTTCATATGTGAGCTATATGGAGGGCTGTACGGCGCCGATGCGTGATGAGAACCAGCTTCATGCCGCAGTTGTCGAGATCATCGTCGAGAAGGATGCCGAAGTGAAGTATTCGACAGTTCAGAACTGGTATCCGGGCGACGCCCAGGGCAAGGGAGGTATCTTCAACTTTGTTACCAAGAGGGGCATATGCAAGGGTGCCGGCAGTCATCTTTCGTGGACTCAGGTCGAGACAGGCTCGGCAATCACATGGAAATATCCTTCGACAATACTCAAGGGTGACAACTCTTCGTCGGAGTTCTATTCCGTGGCTGTGACAAACAATTTCCAGCAGGCGGATACGGGTACCAAGATGATCCATATCGGACGCAACACCCGCAGCCGCATCATCAGCAAGGGAATTTCTGCAGGACGGAGCCAGAACAGCTATCGCGGTCTGGTGAAGATGCTCCCGGGTGCGGACAATGCGCGCAATTATTCGCAGTGCGACAGTCTTCTGATAGGAGACAAGTGCGGGGCTCATACTTTCCCGTATATCGAGAATGCAAACAAGACGGCTGTCGTCGAGCATGAGGCAACGACATCGAAGATAAGCGAGGACCAGCTGTTCTACTGCAATCAGAGGGGAATCGGCCCAGAGGAAGCCGTGGGACTTATAGTGAACGGATATGCCCGTGAGGTGCTGTCAAAACTGCCTATGGAGTTCGCTGTCGAGGCGCAGAAACTGTTGCAGGTGTCGCTTGAAGGTTCTGTCGGATAATAAAGATTGTCAGCGGCATCGCTGACTAAAATTGAACGTAAATGGAATTTTGGAATACGATACTGTTTGAGATGGGCGGGAAGCCGGTACTGCTGATAGACCTTCTTTCGGCGGTGTTCGGCCTGACGACGGTATTTCTTGCAGGTCGAAACAGCAGGAGCAATTTTTATGTGGGTTATGTCTACACTGCTCTTCTGTTCTTCATGTTCTGGCAGAAGAACCTGTATGCGAATCTGATCCTTCAGCCGATCTCGCTGGGTATCAACATAATGGGACAGTACCGCTGGAGCCATCCGAAGAAGTCGGAGGAAAGTGCCCAAAAGTCAGGCGAGCTTAAGGTGTCCATGTTGACATGGCCTCAGAGAGGAGGGATTGTAGCGCTGGTCCTTGTTCTGGCTCTTGTCTGGGGATGGCTGATGAGCATGATGGGAACAAAGTGGTTTGTGGGCTATTTCCCTGCCAACCCTCTGCCGTATCTGGATTGCTGCGTGACAGTTCTGATCCTTACGGCCCAGACATTGTCTGCTCTGAAGAAGTGGGACTGCTGGATAGCATGGCTGTTTGTGAACGTGGCGAATCTGACTCTTTACTTGAAGGCTGGCCTGGTATTCATGCCGATAGTAAGCTGTCTCTACCTGATAAACGGCATATGGTCGCTGTTTACATGGTACAAGCTGTACCGTAAGGACGCATAACTTTTCAGGCTTTGGCCTGGTTCGGGAAATACGGGTTTTTCCCGAACGACGTTAAGAAAAAACTGACTTGGTTCGGGAAATCGGGTGTTTTTCCGGACGAACTATGAATGATAACAATTATTGCGATATGGCAAACGATATATTACTGAAGATCGAGGGGCTGAGGGCCTCTGTGGAAGACAAGGAGATTCTTAAGGGCGTGGATCTTACCATCCGCAAGGGAGAGATTCATGCGGTGATGGGACCGAACGGTGCAGGAAAAAGTACGCTTTCGGCGGTACTTGCCGGCAAGCCGCAGTTTACCGTGACCGCGGGCACCATCGAGTTCATGGGTCAGGACCTTCTGGCCATGTCGCCGGAGGAAAGGGCCTGGGCAGGAATCTTCCTTTCTTTCCAGTATCCTGTGGAGATACCTGGTGTGACAATCACAAATTTCATGAAGACCGCAGTCAATGCACATCGTGCAGGAAAGGGACTCGAGCCTCTCAAGGCTGGAGATTTCCTGAAGCTGATGCGTGAGAAGATGGCATTTGTGCAGATGAAGCCGGAGTTTGCGAAGAGAGAGGTGAATGTCGGCTTTTCAGGAGGAGAGAAGAAACGTAATGAGATCTTCCAGATGGCGATGCTTGACCCGACTCTGGCTATTCTTGATGAGACGGACAGCGGACTTGATGTGGATGCGCTCCGAATCGTGGCCAATGGCGTGAATGCTCTTCATACGCCGGAGAAGGCAGCCATTGTCATAACGCATTATCAGAGGCTTCTTGACTATATCGTTCCTGACGTCGTACATGTGCTTAAGGACGGAAGGATTGTCAAGACAGCAGGAAAGGAACTTGTGGCAGAGATCGAGGAGAAGGGTTACGATAATCTGTAGGAGGCCTGATATGACAGAAGTGATGATAGTACAGGATGGACAGCTTTTGCGTAGCATAGATGTCCAGGCAGGGAAGAGGACCGATATGGTCCTGCTCGTCATGCCTGGCGTGAGCTGCGATATCAAGCTGGACGTGCGTCTGGTCGGAGAGGGGGCAGAGGCTAATGTTTATGGCGCTTATGTATGTGGCGGCGATGAGAAAGTGAAGATTGCTGTGGATATGTACCATGATGTGCCTCACTGCAATTCACGTCAGTTGTTCAAGGGAATTGCCGGCGGTGTGTCCAAGGTGGATTTCTATGGTAAGATCATAGTTGCTCAGGATGCACAGAGAACGGAAGCATATCAGGAGAACCACAACATCCTGCTTACGGACGGAGCGAAGGTCGACACAAAACCGCAGCTGGAGATATATGCTGACGACGTGAAATGTTCACATGGAGCGACAATCGGCCGTCTCAATGAAGAGGAACAGTTCTACATGCGTTCGAGGGGAATAAGCCTCGAGGATGCCAAGGTGCTTCAGATGATCTCGTTCATCGCTCCGGTACTTGAGAACATCGAGGATCATGATGAACGCGAGACCATTGCCGCAGATTTTGAAAATGCCATAAGAAACATCGTCAAGCAGCTATGATAACGAATCCGAATGTAAAGATAAACCTTGGTCTGAATGTCCTTCGCAAGCGCGAGGACGGATTTCATGATCTGGAGACCCTCTTTGTGCCTTATTTCGGCATAAGCGACACCCTTGAGATCGTAGTCGGAGACGACTATAGCCGTACTTCCGCTGCGCTTTTCGGCAAGTATGCCCCGGAAATGATTGCTCAGGGCATGTCTGAGGACGGAAGCCTGATGATAACGATCGCACGTGCGGAGGGGGTCGATTGGGATCCGCTCAAGGATCTGACGGCTAAGGCCTACAGGATGCTTGCGGATGATTTCAAGATGCCTCCTGTGAAGATATTCCTTGAGAAGACATCTCCTGTAGGGGCAGGTCTTGGAGGCGGATCTTCGGATGCAGCCTTTGCCTTGAAGATGCTTGATGAACTTTGTGGACTATGTCTTTCAGAAGATCAGCTTGCTGAATATGCTTCCCGTCTTGGCAGCGACTGCGCCTTCTTCATCTATAACCGTCCGATGATCGGAGAGGGAAGGGGAGAGGTGCTTACTCCGTATGAAATCGACCTCTCAGGCTACGACCTTCAGGTGCTGACGCCGGAAGGGATCGCGGTCTCGACGAAGGATGCGTACGGCGGTATCCGTCCCCATCTTCCGGATCTTCCTTTGAGGGAGGTCCTTGCCCGTCCTGTCGTCGAATGGGATGGCCTTCTGGTCAATGATTTCGAAGAGACGGTCTTTGCAAAGTATCCTGAACTGGCAGCCATAAAGAAGTCTCTGTATGACAGTGGTGCCGCTTATGCCAGCATGTCGGGTTCAGGTTCTGCCCTTTTCGCTCTGTACGCTTTATAAAAAAGTGACATCCTTATAAAAAAAAGAAAAAAGTGACGAATGCGCCGGTTTCTGTGACGAAGGACCGGCGCATTCTGCATGCTTTTATGTTCCTTTGACGAAAAAAGTCATGAGGAATAAGTTGTTGCTGTCCGCATTAGCTATGTGCGGCATGTCTTGTGGACTGACTGAGTTGGGAGAGAGCCCGCACAGCAATGCGGATGGAGTATGGACCGGGCCTTTCTCGTCGTCAACGTCTGCTGTCTATGTTACGGCGTTCGAGTATCCGGATGGCTATGATTGGCGCTCGGATGCAGACATGGGCGTGGTGAAGTGTTCCTTGGTCGTGTTTGCCGATAAGGTCCCGGTGTTGAAGATTCCTGTCGGAGATGCTTATGAAGTGTCTTCCGACCCTTTGCGTCATAGAATGATAGACGGACATCTTTATACTGACTATTCTGATTCGTCGGGGACTGTCATAAAGAAGGATGGCAAGGAATTGTTCAGATTCCTTCATCAGGAGGAGATAGCCTGTATGGCGGTGTCAGGAAGCAGGGTGCATACCTTGGGTATCAGGCTTGCAGGAGGATTCTGTTATAGAATTGACGGGGAAATAGTGCTGGAAAGATCTTCCGGCAAAGTCTTCAGACATATGGTCATGGACAGAGGCAAGGCCTGCTTCTGCTTCTCGCAGCCTGTGATGGAAGCCGGAGGAGTCAAGGAAAGATACTATTCTGCAGTCGGAGGAAAAACTTCGCGGGTGGTTCCCGATACTCTCGTGACAGATGTGTCGGATATGATCTTCGATGAAGGGCAGGTCTGTATACTGGCTTCAACAAGAGATGCTTTTCTTATTGAGGGTGAGAGTATTGTCTCCGTATTTCGAGATGGAGAGCGGAAGGATATATTCCGTTCCGTGATGGCCGGAATGCTTACATGTTCGTTTTCGGATCAGGATTGTCTGACAGTTACCGGAATGTACAGCACTCCGGCCTGTCCGATGAACCAATATCTGTGGACGAGGCATGACGGGTCGGTTTATCTTGGCTACGGTCGATCGTTGTCGGCCTTGTGTATAAATGAAGAGGGCATCTGCTATGCTGTCAATGCTGAAGATGGCGCGGCGGGAGTGATAGCAATCGACGATCATATGATGCTGATGCCGGAAGATTATGCCGTGATCGGCCATGATGCCATGGACTTTACCGACAGCGTGTCCATATGTCTCGGGTTGTCTTCCCGAAAAGGGGGACGGCCGATATTATGGAAGAGCGACGGCGGGACGGACACTCTTGACATCAACGGCTATGTGGCGACAGTCAGTTCCGGTTGCCTTCGATGATGTTTCTGGCAAGCGTGTTGGCGCAGATGAAGTTTCTGAGTTCCGTGCAGTCTGTCTTGAGAATCGTATCCTTGCTTCCCTGCCAGAGCATCGATCCGTTTGATATGAAGCCGATCTTGTCACCGATCTCAAGAATGGAATTCATATCGTGAGTGTTGACGACTGTGGTCATGTTGAACTCCTTCGTCAGGTCGCTGATGAGGCGGTCTATAAGGATTGATGTGTATGGGTCCAATCCGGAATTCGGCTCGTCGCAGAACAGGTATTTAGGATTGAGGGCAATGGCTCTGGCGATGCCGACTCTCTTCTGCATGCCTCCGCTCAGCTCGTTCGGATACTTGTCGTCTGCTCCTGTCACATTCACCTTTTCCAGACAATAATGCGCTCTTTCCTTCTTCTGAGCATCTGACCAGTCTGTAAAGAAGTCCATCGGAAACATTACGTTCTCGATGACGGTGGCGAAGTCGAACAGAGCACTTCCCTGGAAAAGAACACCGATGCTCTGACGCAGAAGGCTTTTCTCCTTGTAGCCCATCTGTGAGAACCTGCGGTCTCCGTAGCATATTTCGCCGCTGTCTGGCTCCATCAGGCCGATAAGGTTCTTCAGCAGCACGGTCTTTCCGGATCCGCTGGCGCCTATGATCATGTTGCATTGGCCTGCTTCATATTCGACATTGATGTTCTTCAGAACCTGGACGCCGTCGAAGCTTTTGTTCAGATTTTCAACTTTAATCATACCGTGACTTCCTTTAATAGAGCATGAGCTGTGTGACTATAAGGTCGGACAGAAGGATAAGGATGCTGGTAGTTACGATTGACTGTGTGCTCGAGCGTCCGACTCCGAGCGATCCCCCCTTAGCATTATATCCGTTGAATGCTGCGATTGATGATATCATGAAGCAGAAAAGCGACATCTTGAAGCAGCTGTAGAATATGTAGAATCCGTTATAGAAGGCCTTGATGCCTGTAATATATGAAGGAGGAGGGATGATGTGTGTCGTCTCGACGACAAACCAGCCTCCGATCAGGCCGAGTGCAAGGCTAAGCAGCATAAGCAGCGGGCTGAGTATCGTCGCTGCAGTGACTTTCGGCAGCACAAGAAAGCCTGCGGAGTTGATACCCATCATGTCCATTGCGTCTATCTGTTCGGTGATGCGCATGCTGCCGATCTCAGAAGCGATGTTGGATCCCATCTTTCCGGCAAGGATCAGGGCCACCATGGTCGAGCAGAACTCGAGTATGAGACTCTCCCTTACCATATATCCGATATACATCTTGTCGATTATCGGGTTCTCGAGATTTGATGCAGTCTGTATCACGAGGACTCCTCCGATGAACAGTGAGATCACTCCGACAAGAAGGATGGAGGAAAGGATGAGCTTGTCTGCTTCATTTATGAATTGTCTCCAGAATATCTTCCATTTCTCAGGTCTCTTGAAGACCATTTTCAGGAAGAGGAAATAGCTTCCGACGGAGATGAAGATTTTTTTAAACATGTATAAAATAAATTTAACAATGCGAATTTAGTCACAAATTTCTGTTTTTTATACGAAAATACGCTTTTCGTTACAACATTTGAATCCGCGTAGGACAGATTTGCAGATAACCAAAAATATGTAAAGATATGCTGATAAACATTCATGGAGCAAAGTGTGTCGGGATAGATGCCGTACCGGTAACTATAGAGGTTGACATAGCTTCTGGCATCGGGATTCATCTTGTTGGACTTGCAGATGCTGCAGTGAAGGAAAGTCTTCTGAGGACAATGACCGCGTTGCAGTCGATGGGGTTCAGGATACCGGGCAAGAAGATCGTCATCAACCTGGCTCCTGCTGACATGCACAAGAAGGGCAGCGGATATGATGTGCCGATTGCCTTGGGAATCATTGCCGCCTCCGGTCAGAGGGATCTGCCTCTTCTTGAGAAATACCTGATAATGGGAGAGTTGGGATTGGATGGCGGGGTGAGGGAGGTTCCCGGCGCCTTGCCTATTGTCGAACTTGCGGCCCAAGAGGGACTGCCGGGATGTATACTGCCCCGGATGTCGGCGCTTGAAGCTGTAGAGTATGATGCCGTCGAGGTGTATGGAGTTGATACCTTGGATGATGTGTTGAGGATATTGTCCGGCGAAGAGCCTTGTGATGACCTGAAAGTGAAGAAATGTCAGGCACCCGATGAAGATCAGACTTTGTCTGGTGCGATGGATTTCTCTGAAATCATCGGTCAGGAGGGTGCGAAGAGAGGCCTGGAAATCGCAGCTGCAGGAGGACATAATGTCATTATGATCGGTCCTCCAGGTTCGGGGAAGAGCTCTCTGGCCAAGGCAATGGCTGACATCCTGCCCCCGATGACATTGGAGGAGTCCATGCAGACCAGCAAGGTCTATTCGGTTGCCGGGAAAGGAAATCCGAGCGGAGGTCTGATGAGGCGCCGTCCGTTCCGGGCTCCCCATTACAGCGCCTCGGTTGCAGCTCTGCTAGGTGGCGGGTCGGCCACCATACTGCCCGGAGAAATCTCCTTGGCGCATAATGGCATACTCATGATAGACGAATTCTGTGAAGCGCCCAAGAAGGTCCTGGAAGTACTTCGCGCTCCGATGGAAGACCGCAAGGTGACGATATCCCGCCTGAAGTCAAAGGTGGAATATCCCGCAGACTTCATGCTTGTTGCGGCGACCAATCCTTGCCCTTGCGGGTATTATGGAGAAGGAGACAGATGTACCTGTACGCCTTCGCGCAGGCTGGCCTATATGTCAAAGCTGTCGGGCCCCATCATGGATCGTATTGACATACAGCTGTTTTTGCGTCCCATCGATCCCAAGAAACTGGTCGAACGCAAGAAAGCTGAGACCAGCCGCTCCGTTGCAGAAAGAATAATGAAAGCCAGAGATATACAGAAGGAGCGCTTCAAGGATGAGGGAATCTTCTGCAATGCCGCGATGAACAGCCGCCAGATAGACCGTTATTGTCATCTGACGCCTGAATGCAGGACGTTGCTGGAGAAGATCATAGACCGCATGGGCCTTTCTGCCCGCGCATGTTCACGCATTATAAAGCTTGCCCGCACTATCGCAGATCTTGCCGGCGCTCCCGACATCATGCCCGCTCACCTTACGGAAGCGGCCGGTTACCGCTTCCTCGACCGCAGCAGCCTCTTCGAAT
>JAGBCS010000074.1 GCA_017937885.1 Bacteroidales bacterium | reverse complement strand
CTCTCCGCAGGAGGAAGATTCCGACCGAAACGGCTTGCCGCCCCGACCTTTCAACTTTCAAGGGCTATTGTACTACCTTCGCAGACAAGCAAAGGAAAGGGGCGAATGACGGAATCGGGAAACTCCTAATATCGCAGATTGATGATAGACCAAATCAAATATTACCCTTCAATAATGAAAAATGCACCGCCCTTTTGCTCGTTCATAAAAAAGTTGTACCTTTGTTCCAAGATGAGTTGTACATCAATGCAAATTACGCAAGTATGTAGAAATCAGAACAGTTGCCAACTCATTACCTCGTTCTTAAACTTTCCGCATAAACTTTTTATTCTTAGCGGATTATGAGATTATTCCAAAAATAATCCTTAATTATGATTAATAAGCATTTTTTGTGCTTTTTTAGATGCAAAAAAACCTAACTTGTTGTGTGATAATAATTTTTGACTTATATTTGCGCCTGCAAAAACGTAGTGTAATAAAAAGATTAATTATTATGACAATTGACATCATTGGAAGCAATGCAGGCATTCTCTGGAATGTACTCAATGCAAACGGCAAGATGACTGAGACAAAGCTCAAGAAGGAGTCAGGTCTTGCAAGCGCAGATTTCTATACAGCACTCGGATGGCTCGCACGTGAGGGCAAGCTCTCTGTAGTTGTCGAGACAAGATGCGGTAAGGATTGTGAGTATTATACTCTCAACGCGTAATTTCAACATTGCGCGAGTATATGAAAGAGCGGCTTCAAAGGCCGCTCTTTTCATGTCTTAAAGTTTCAGTTCCGAAGCCGGAGTCGCTGTCTCTTTCTGAAGGTCCACGACCTCAAGCATCAGTTCTCCGAAATTGCCTTCTGCGTCCTGTGCGACGCCCATGATAGTATTCATTCCCCAGAAGGCTACGACAAACTGATGCTCAAGTCCAGGCTCAGTCGGAGCGTTCTGGAGATTCTTGATGATGACTTCCCTTGATCTGTCTGTCAGATCTTCCATCGCTACATATGACCACCATGTGACGGCATCCTCGCTGGCTTCTACTGTCATGTCTACGACAGCATATCCTTTTGCTACCTTGAATGTATCAGGATAGAGTGCGGCAAGTTCGGTACCGTCATACCAGGTGTATTCCTTGAGTGTCAGAGTTGCGGTCGAGAGCATCTCCGAAGGAGCTGTGAACGGTTCGCTGCATGTGAAGTCAGCAGTAGGCCTGCAGTCCTGGTCGACAGGGACTGCCCACTGGATGTATTCCATGCCAGGCTCGAACTTAAGCGTGTATTCCTGAGGCTCCATCACGCTGATCAGGTCAGCCACACGGGCGCGTGTACCGCAGTCGGCGAGAAGGCTTTCGACAAGCAGCTCAAGATTCTCTTCAAGGGTTATGCTTTCAAGTTCAGCAGTCGGTACGACATTGGTCACATACACGACCTCGTTGTCGGAAGGTGTCACGCTCAGTGTCATGTCAAAACTTCCGAAGATGTGGTCGAATACGAAGGTACACGCATTGACATCTCCGCCTTCCGCCATTGTGAAGCGTGATCTTTTCACGTCGGTCGTCGTGAGTCCGTCCGCGTAACCGAATGCTATGACTTCATATTCCCATCCTGCCTTACCGAGATGATCCACGACTGCGTCGCCGCTGTATGTCATCTGTTCCAGACCTCCCCATGCCATGTTGTTCTGGATTATGTATTCTGCAAGTTCCTCTCCCTCCATGTCCTTTGTGGTGGAATACGGCTCGATGGCTAGGATGTACGGATCCTTGTTGCCGGCCTTCACGATGACCGAGGCACTGCTTGCGCTGATGTTTCCGACGTTTATCTCGAATGTGTTTGCTGACTTGTCTGCCGGTGTTGTCGTGAACTCTACGGAAACAACTTCAGTAGTGGTCATTCCTTCCGAATCGATTCCTACCGCTATCGCAAAATATTTCGTCTCCGGCTTTAGTGTCATGAGTATGAATCCGTCATTACCGAATGACGATATCATCTCGACGACTTCCGAGCGGGTCTTTCCCGTCTGCTCTTCCATGTTGCCGAGGAACCATTTCATGTAGTCGTCAAAGCCGTATTTTTCAGCCTGCCTGAAGTCGGCTTCATTGAGAATGTCCATGTAATATGCAGCCTCCTTGTCCAGCGGCTCCACTTCCACGGTAGCCATTACCGAGGTCACGTCGTATACCTTCATCTTGAATGGCGCCTCAGTCGGAGTTACGGGCTCCTTCGGAGTGTCAGGCACTTCCGGTGCCGGCTTGTCTTCAGGCGTGCAGGCTGCTATGGCTATGCCGAGCAAAGCCACGATGAATGTCTTGATGTAATTCCTGATTGTCATGTACTTTATCTTATGCTATAATTACCATAATAATAGAATTCGCAGTCCTTGTAGTTTGTGAATTCCGTCTCAACCGTTCCGGCTTCTTCGTCCAGCTTCATAGTAAGAGTGCCGGAATAGCCGTTTGCCTTGCTGTATGTCGTTCCGTCATAGATCACGCACATCGCAGGGTCCTGTGAGAATCCGAAGGTTCCGCCTCCTGTAAAGAATCTGGCAGACATGGTGACGGTCGCTGTTTTCCCGTTATCCAGATTGAGGTGCAGAGACCATGTGTCTTCCCCTTTTTCCAGCTCGGCTGAAGATATGTCCGCTTCAGTTTCGTCACCGCATGAGAAGAAGTTGTCGCATTCCTCGACCGGTGCCTCTTCTTCTACGCTTCTGCATTCTCCTTCGAAGGAAACCATATAAGAGATCTCCCCGGTTCTGAAAGACCATAAGGTTCTGTATACCGACTCCGTCTTCTCAATGCTGAATACTCCGTTGACCTCGGAGAGCGTGCTGGAGTCGATCTCAAAACTGTAGTCAGGGTTCACGTTGTCCACCATTCCGAACATGAAAGTATCCGCTTCCGTGATGTCCGCTGTGCTTATGTACTCCCCATTCATCATATCTGCAGAAACGACGAGGTACAGATACCATGTCGCTACATCCAGTTCGCTGAAGTAGCCGATGTTTGCCGGTGTCATGAACATATAGAGGAGACCGTCCTTCTCTGCGGAGAAGGCGGTGCGTAGAGGCTTCATCTCGTCACCTCTGCCGATGATGTTCTTGTTCAGCACGATAGGGGACTCCGCGCTGTCTTCTGCAGTGAGGTGCACTCCAAGCCATGTATTGTCCGAAAGGATTATCTCGGCCTTGAATGAAAGGATGCCGTCGTAAAAGGTGAACATGCAGCGGCCTCCGCTGATCTCTGAAGTCTCGCCTGGAGCTACAGTCTCTAGAACTGCCTTCTTCAATGTGCTCTTGATCGTGAACGGAGACTCTTCTGAAAGAAGGTCGATGTCGTTGCCGAGGGCTACAAGCAATGGATTTGCCGCGGCGAAGATGTATTCCGAACTGTTCTGCATGATGTCCGTTACATCTGTGAAGCCTTCGTCAGGAGTAGCGGCAATGGCAATGTTCTCTCCGATCATCATGACCGCCACGCTCTTGAATGCGTATTCGCCATCCTCCATAATGAAGTATGTGTCTTCCTTATAAGGGTATTCCTCCGGATCGATTATCGGCTTCTCCGTATCTGGTCCCGGTTCAGGAAGGACAGGCTGAGGTCTTGTCTCATTTTCCTTGTCGCATGATGCAAGGAATGCTGCAGAAATGACTGCCATCAGCGTCAGTATCAGTCGTGTGATCTTCATAAGTCCGTCATTAATTGTCACAAAGGTAGTAAAAATATACAAAAAAAAGATCCCGCTCAATTGAACGGGATCCCTTTATGATGAAGTCTGAATTACTTTCCAGCCTTGATTGCAGCCTGCGCCGCAGCAAGTCTTGCGATAGGAACGCGGAATGGAGAGCATGATACATAGTTGAGGCCGATCTTGTAGCAGAACTCAACTGATGCAGGATCACCACCGTGCTCACCGCAGATACCGCACTTGAGGCCCTCGCGAGTCTCGCGGCCTTCCTTGACAGCATAGTTCACGAGCTTACCTACTGACTTCTGGTCGAGAGTCTTGAATGGGTCAGCGTCGAGGATCTTGTTGCCGAGATAGTCACCCATGAATGTTCCTACGTCGTCACGTGAGAAACCGAATGTCATCTGAGTGAGGTCGTTTGTACCGAATGAGAAGAACTCTGCAGTACGAGCCATGCGGTCAGCTGTAAGGGCAGCACGTGGGATCTCGATCATAGTACCGAACTTGTACTCGATAGCGAAACCGAACTGTGCCTCAACCTCTGCACGGATCTTCTCGCAGATAGCCTTCTGGAAGCGGAGCTCACGGTCAGAGATGGTTACAGGAACCATGATCTCCGGCATTGGAGTGAGGCCTTCCTTCTTGAGCTCGGCAGCAGCTGTGAAGATAGCGCGGAACTGAGTCTCTGAAATCATCGGATAAGTCACGTGGAGACGTACACCACGGTGTCCCATCATTGGGTTCACCTCGTGGAGAGACTCGCCACGCTTCTCGATCTCACCTACAGAGATGTGAAGCTCCTCAGCAAGCTCTTCCTTCTTCACCTCAGTCTGAGGAACGAACTCATGGAGAGGTGGGTCAAGGAGACGGAATGTAACAGGCTTGCAGTCCATTACCTTCATTGTGCCCTTGACAGCAGCCTTGATGAACGGCTCGAGCTCTGCGAGAGCTGCCTTACGCTCGTCATCATTCTTTGCAAGGATCATCTTGCGGAGCTTAGAAAGCGGAGTCTCAGCGTTCTGGCCGTAGAACATGTGCTCGATACGGAAGAGACCGATACCCTCAGCACCGAAGCTGATGGCGCGAGCTGCATCCTCCGGAGTATCAGCGTTTGTCCTTACGCCCATAGTACGGAACTTGTCGACGATGTCCATGAACTTCACGAAACGTGGGTTGTCAGAAGCATCCATCGTGTCGATGGCTACGTCGTAAACGTTACCCTTTGCACCGTTGAGTGAAAGAACGTCACCCTCATGGTACTCCTTGTCAGAGCCCTTGAACTTGATCACCTTGTTCTCGAGGTCGATATGCATTGCCTCGCAACCTACGATACAGCACTTGCCCCATCCGCGTGCCACGAGAGCAGCGTGTGAAGTCATACCGCCGCGCTGAGTAAGGATACCTGCGCAAGCACGCATACCCTCTACGTCCTCTGGTGATGTCTCCTCACGTACGAGGATAGAAGCGATACCCTTCTCGTTGTATGCCATTGCAGCCTCTGAAGTGAAAGCGATCACACCTACAGCTCCACCTGGAGAAGCAGGAAGACCGTTTGCGATTACAGAAGCCTTCTTCTCAGAAGCAGGGTCAAGGATCGGGTGAAGGATCTCGTCGAGCTGAGCAGGAGCGATACGTGTAACAGCTGTCTTCTCGTCGATCATACCCTCCTCGAGCATGTCCATTGCCATATTGAGGGCTGCAAGACCTGTTCTCTTACCGATACGGCACTGGAGCATCCAGAGCTTGCCGTCCTGGATAGTGAACTCGATGTCCTGCATGTCGTGGAAGTGGTTCTCAAGGTGGAGACGGATGCCGTCGAGCTCCTTGTAAACCTCAGGCATTGCAGTCTCGAGAGACTCGAGGTTCTGGTTGTGAGGGTTCTTTGTAGCCTCGTTGAGCGGGTTAGGAGTACGGATACCGGCCACAACGTCCTCACCCTGAGCGTTGATGAGCCACTCACCGTAGAACTTGTTGTCACCGTTTGCAGGGTTACGTGAGAAAGCCACACCTGTAGCTGAAGTCGAACCCATGTTACCGAATACCATTGACTGAACGTTTACAGCTGTACCCCACTCGTCAGGAATACCCTCGATGCGGCGGTATGCGATTGCGCGCTTTCCGTTCCATGACTTGAACACGCCACCGATAGAACCCCAGAGCTGAGCCTCTGCTGAATCAGGGAACTCTGTGCCGAGTACCTCCTTTACGCGAACCTTGAATTTCTCGCAGAGATCCATGAGCTCTTCAGCAGTGATATCTGTATCTGAAGCATAACCCTTTGCAACCTTGAGCTCTTCCATCATCCTGTCGAGCTGCTGGCGGATACCCTGACCGTCTGCAGGCTCGATACCCTCTGCCTTCTCCATCACGACGTCAGAATACATCATGATGAGACGACGGTATGCGTCATATACGAAACGTGGGTTGTTTGTCTTTGCGATCATGCCCGGAATAGTCTCAGAGCAGAGACCGATGTTGAGGATGGTGTCCATCATGCCCGGCATTGAGCTTCTTGCGCCTGAACGGCAGCTTACGAGGAGAGGATTCTCCTTGTCGCCGAACTTCATGCCCATGATCTCCTCAGTCTTCTTGAGAGCCTCGGCTACCTCGCCCTTGAGAGCGTCGTTGTAGCCGCCGCCGAGCTCGTAATACTCAGTACAGCACTCTGTTGTGATGGTGAAACCAGCAGGTACCGGAATGTTGAGAGTACACATCTCGGCAAGGTTCGCACCCTTACCGCCGAGGAGCTCACGCATAGTACCATTACCTTCTGCGGTTTTGCCGCCGAAGCAATAGACTCTTTTCTTGTTTGATTCCATAAACTTTGTAAATATTTGATTGATAATAAATAATATTATTCTTGTGTGTCTTTTGAAAATCCCTGCTACGCAGAAATGGATAAATCCGGCGCGAATTTAATGATTTTTCTGCAAATTTCCTAATCTTCGCCTTCGCTGGCCTGGCCTAAAAGCGAGGCCAGTATTCCTGCCACTCCGCTTCTTTCCGTCCGGGTGATCTTCAGCCCTGTCATTGACGGATCCGGATGGCCCAGAGGGTAATATGCGACATCCTGCAGAAGAAGCTGTGAGTCAAGATAGTCATAGTCGGAGTCGCTTATCTGTATCAATGCTCCCGGCGTCTCTCCGAACAGCAATTGTGTGGAGTCCGCTTCCTGATATGATGCCAGAAGGCCGTTTATGTCGATTTCAATGCCGCAACCGGCGCACATCCTTGCTGCGGCAGCGGCAAGACCTCCGTCCGCCACGGTCGCACCGGCAACGATTATGCCGTCTTCGGTAAATTCACGGACGACTTCGTAGCAGTCGATGAAATAGTCCGGATCCTGGATCTGCGGGCCCGGTCCTCCGTTGTGGCCGTTGACCTGTGCCAGGACTGAACCTCCCAGTCTGTAAGGGCATGTGTCAAAAGGTATGTATATGAGCCAGCTGTCAGGGTCAGGCTGGAGTGTCGATGCACATCTGCGTCCTTCTCCGATCCATGGGTGACGGCTTTCGTATGGCGATGACTTGAAGAGTGTATCGCCTTCGCAGTTTTCTTCGGTATCCGGCTCTTCCGATTCAGGAAGCCATGCGAAGAATTTCGCACTGCTCGTATGGTCGCTTTCAATGAAGAGGTAATCTGCCATCCTTACCCCAAGACCATAAATGTAATCGCTTGCTGCAGAGGCGCTTGAATAGAATGCTGCCATGTTGCCTATCGGACGTGTGTTCCATTCCCATTGCGCCCATAGACGTAGATCTCCAAGACGGAAATGCCCTTCGCTCCAGAGGCGGGAAAGCAGAGCCTTGGCAATCTGCAGACGCGTGAAATGTTCCGGATAAAGCATGGTGAACGCCCGTTCGTGCAAGGTCTCGGCGGCCACCAGGGCGGCATATTCCTCGTTCCTTGCGCTGTCGTATGCAAATGGTGCCACAGGAGGATCCGTCGATTCGTCGATGATGTCGCTGAAGTTCTCGTCGACCGCCGCGGTTTCGGCATATTCCATACATTCGTCGAGCAGTTCGGCCGGAGTCATGTCGCAGCGTATGCCGTCAATGATGTATTCTGAATACAGGGCAGATTCGTTCTCCTTCATAAAATTGGTCGTTCTTTTTGAGGATAAAGTCTGTAAAATTACGTATTTTTGTCTTTCGAACAAATGTTTTTTCGGTTTTATGGACAAGATTTTTTCTGAATCGGCCTACGATGAGATGATACAGAGACTGTTCTGCCGCTTTCCTTCGTTCCAGAAGGTAGGGGCGGGCGCATACAAGCCCGGAACAGCGAATATGGAGTTTGCGGATCAGCTGATGGGGCACCCACACAGAAAATACAGGATCGTGCATGTCGCCGGCACGAACGGCAAGGGATCTGTGTCCAATATGCTTGCATCAGTCCTGTCGGCTTCAGGTCTGAAGGTCGGGCTCTATACCTCGCCTCACATCATTGACTTCAGAGAGCGCATCAGAGTCGTGCCGTCTTGTTCCGGGCGGACCGAAGAATCGTCTTTTTCGCTGATTTCCAAGGAAGACGTATGGTCATTTGTGTCACGATGGCATGAGACCTTCGACCACCTCGATCTGTCGTTCTTCGAGATAACGACCCTCATGGCCCTCGACTGGTTCGCCCGTCAGGAGGTAGATATTGTCGTCCTCGAGACCGGTCTCGGCGGACGACTCGACAGCACGAACATCGTGACTCCTGTCCTGAGCGTGATAACGAACATCGGTCTCGACCATTGCGACATGCTGGGAGATACTCTTCCGGAGATAGCCTTCGAGAAGGCCGGAATCATCAAGCCGAAAGTGCCGGCCGTAATAGGTGAAAGTGATTCTGAAACAGATCCTGTCTTCGAGCGCAAGGTGCTGTATACCAATATTTCAGAACCGGAATATATGGGTAACCGTTCTATGATCATGTCTCTCTTGACCTTTGCCGACAAGGTGACTCCTTCCATGTGGGAGGAACATGAGGACATACTTACGCGGATGGATCTTCGAGGCGAGTATCAAAGGAAGAACCTTCGTACCGTACTTGCGGCTTTCGATGTCCTTTCGGCGATGAAGGTGATGTCCTTGAATGAGGCCGAGGCCAAAGCGGCGATAGTCCATACCGCCCGGCGTACCGGCTTCGGCGGCAGATGGGAAACTCTGTCCGATGAACCATATGTCATCTGCGATATAGGCCATAATGGGCATGGACTGAAATATAATTTCGCGCAGTTGGCAAGGATGAAGGCGGAAGGGGAGTGCAGCGACCTGATCGTCGTCTATGGTTCAGTGGCCGACAAGGATGTGGATTCCGTCATCCATCTTATGCCTCGTGATGCCGTATATGTGTTTACGCAGGCATCTTCGAAGAGGGCGCTTCCGGCAGAGGTCATCAAGGATAAGTATCTGAATCATTGTGCTTCGGCAGGTGTCTGTCCGTCAGAAGTGCATTGCAGGCCGTCTGTTCCTGATGCAGTCGCTGCAGCCTTGGCCGTAGCTTCTGAAATAAAGAAGGGCAACCCGTCCGGGCGCCCTCTCATATATATCGGCGGCAGCACTTATGTGGTCTCGGAAGCCGTCGCAGTCTTCCGATAACAGGCTTAATCTCTTTCCGGATAGGAATCATCCGTCTCATCGAAGCCGAAGTCTGCGGCAAAACGCTCTGCCACATCATCCGGCACGTCGAAACTCAGGCTGCTCCATAGATCGTCCATCTGGCGTCTGTCCTTCTTGGTCGGACGTCCGGCTCCTCTGTCTCTCTTGAGAAAGAATGTCTCTACCGGAGCGCGGAGCTTGGCTATCTCCTCAGGTGGGGTCAGATTCTCGGCATATGCAGGGACCAGCTTTGCTCCTTGTCTTTTGTCGACAAGCTGAAGTACCTTGTACGTGTAAGTCACGGCACCCTTGCGAGCGACGATCGTGTCGCCGATCTTTACGGTCTTCGACGGCTTCGTGTCGCCTCCGTTGATGCGCACCTTGCCTCCCTTGCATGCGTCCGTTGCCTCGCTTCTGGTCTTGTAAACCCTTATGGACCAGAGATATTTGTCGATTCTTACTTCATCCATGGCTTATGTTTTATGACAAAGGTCCATGTCCTCCCCCGAAGAATCCGAAAGGACTTGCTCCGGCTGGACCGGACGTATCTTCATCTTCCTCGAGGAGTCCGTCCTCCAGGCCTTCGTAATCTTCGTTTTCAAGGAACGCGTCGGTTTCAGGATCTATGTATGCGTCGACTTCGTCGACAGGCCTGCAGACCGCTTCGAGCAGAACGGTCGAACGGTCGCGTGGCACAAGGTAGAAGTCCGGCATGTCGGCCGGAACGAGGATCGTATCTCCTTTTGCCAGCTCGTAATTGTCCATGCAGGCTTCTCCGTTCTCCTTGAATGACGGTACCTGGATCGAAGCTCCGCCTTCTATACATATATATATGATGAAGCTTTCGAACTTCTCGGTGTAAATGTGCAGCGGGTCGGTCAGGTTCAGCTTGGTCACGCAGAATTCCGGACGTTCTAAAAGAGTCTCGGCAATCTTGCCTTCCATGTCTTCGTGGTGGTGGATGCCGTGGTGTCCTCCATGCTCATGGCAGTTGCACT
>JAGBCS010000010.1 GCA_017937885.1 Bacteroidales bacterium | reverse complement strand
CGCGTTGTCGCCGTCTACGGAGTAGATCTGGCCGAGCTTCTTCTTCATGTACGCGTCGGCCTTCCTGATGGTCATGCCGTTGAGGTTCACAAGGCCGATGTTAGGGATGTTGATCGTGCCCTCCTGCGAGATCGTCCTGCGGATCGTAGCCTCGTTCGTGCCCCAGATCTCGATGATCACCTCGTCGCCCGGGCCGAGGACGTAGTTCGAAGGCGTCGGGAGGTTGCTGCTCGGGGCGAACGTGAGGTTCCTCGAGGTGAAGATGTCACGGCCGTAGACCCTCTTCGCTCCGTTCTCGCCGAGCTCGGTAGACACCGCGTCGATGTCGCCGGCGGTGCTCTCCAGCGCACCCTCGTTCACGCGGCGCTGGTACTCCTGCACTCCTGCGACCCTCGAAGCCTCGTTCTGAGAGGCCTGCTCCTCCTCATACTTTGCCTTGATCCTCTCCGCCTGAGCCTTGGTAACGCCTCTTGCGGCGAGTTCCTTGGCCATATCTGTCTGAGACTTTCCGGTTGCCATTCCGTCCTTGACGTAAGCGATCACGGCATCATCAGACATCTGTGCCCCTGCTGGCACACTGACCAGCGATAGGGCGATTGCTACAATTACTGATGTAGATAGTTTCTTTAGCATATATTTATTTTCTTGTTTTTCTAATGACAGATTGCCGGTCAGAGCCGGCAATGACGTGGGGTTATTACTTGTCCGTTTCTTCCTGGACTTCTTCCTGGATTTCAATGTCGAACCGTTCGAACTCCGAGTTCTTAGAGATGAACTCCGGAACTGTGCGTTTCATCAGTTTGACCATCTCAGGGATCTCGACCTTCATCGCCAGATCCTCGAGCTCGCTCATGACCTCGGCCGCCTTCGCGTGCCCGTACTCCCTGACCTTCGCGATCCTGATCCTGTCGTGGCTCGTAGGGTCGGTGTTCTCCGTGTTCGAGAGCACCTCCTCGTAGAGCTTCTCTCCCGGCCTGAGGCCGCTGTACTCGACCATGATGTCCCTGTCGGGAACGAACCCCGCGAGGGTGATCATCCTCCTGGCGAGGGTGTCGATCTTCACGGATTCGCCCATGTCGAACACGAAGATCTGGTTGCCCGTCGACATCGTAGCCGCTTCCATCACGAGACGGCACGCCTCGGGGATCGTCATGAAGAACCTCGTGATCTCCGGATGGGTAACCGTCACGGGACCGCCCTTGGCGATCTGCTCCCTGAACCTCGGGATCACGGAACCGTTGCTGCCCAGAACGTTACCGAACCTTGTCGTAACGAACCTTGTCCTTCCCTTGACCTCGCCCTTCTCGATCGCGAGTCCGAGCGACTGGACGTATATCTCAGCGAGACGCTTCGTGCATCCCATGATGTTCGTAGGGTTCACGGCCTTGTCGGTCGACACCATCACCATCTTCTCGACGTCGTACTCCACGCACTTGTCCGCCACGTTCCTCGAGCCTGCGACGTTCACCCTTACAGCCTCGCAAGGGTTCTCCTCCATCAGCGGAACGTGCTTGTATGCCGCAGCATGGAACACTACCTGAGGACGGAACTTCCTGAACACGTAGTCCAGTCTCGGCTCCTGCCTCACGTCGCCGATCACAGGGACGAAGTCAAGGCCCTTGAACCTCTCCTCGAGCTCGAGGCGGAGGTTGTGCATAGGGGTCTCGCCGTTGTCGAACAGGATGAGCTTCTTAGGACCGAACGAGGCGAGCTGGCGGCACAGCTCGGAGCCGATAGAGCCCGCGGCGCCGGTCACCATCACGGTCTTGCCGCCGAAGTTCTCGACGATCGCGTCCATGTCAAGCCTGATCTCATCACGGCCGAGAAGGTCCTCGATCTTCACCTCGCGGATCGAAGACTTCATGATCCTGCCGTCGATGACCTCGTCGATCGATGGGGCCACGAGCACCTTCACGCCGGTCTCCTGGCAGAAGTCAACGAGCCTTGACGCCTCCTTCTTCACGTCCTCCTCGCGGGCGAAGAGGATCGCGTCTACGAAGAACCTCTCGCGGAAAAGGGCGATGTCGGCCTGGCCCTCGAAGTAGAAGATCTTAACGCCGTCGATGTTCTGGCCGCGGAGCCTGCGTCCGTGGTTCAGGTAGCCGATGACGCCGTAGTGGGTCGAGTTCGTCAGGCGCTTCACGACCGCAACGGACTTGTCGTCAACCCCGTACACCATCACGTTGGTCCTCTTCCTCGAGGAGATCACCTTCTCGCGGAGGGTGTCGTAGGCGATGATCATCGCGATGCGCACCATCAGCAGGAACACGATCGTCAGGGACATGTCGAGGGTCATCAGCACGGCGTAGTAAGTGTCGCCGAACGGAAGGGCGAGCATCACGGCGCCGACGCACACCGCCTTGAAGAACGCCGCGACGCAGATCTTCGCGAACTCCTTCAGGGTCGTGTGGCGCACGATCGTGCGGTAGGTCTTCAGGATCGCGAAGAACACCAGCGAGAAAAGGACCGACAGACCGAGCCAGCTCAGGATGAAGCCGTCGGTCAGGTTGTCGTTCGAGATCAGCACGCGAACGAAGATCAGGGTGCAGATCGATGCCGACAGAGACATCAGGAGGTCGATCGCAAGGATCAGCTTCGAACTGAAGAAGCGGTCAAGATGGAAACGGGATACTATCTTCTCTATGAATTCCATGAAAATCAAAAGGTTAAGTTGTGGGGGAATTTTCCCTAATGTGCCACATTCGGGAAAGATTTTCCTTAATCTTGCAAGTGCTCTTGCTCCGCTCCTTTGTGTCCTGACTGAAAAATTGGTATTTATAAGGTATATTTTGTATATTTGCGAGTTAAGGAAATTGAACTGTTTTTATATGCCAACAATATCTAAACGCGGCGTTGAAATGCCGTCGTCACCGATCAGAAAGCTTGCACCTCTTGCTATGGAAGCAGAGGGCAGGGGAGTGAAGATTTACAGACTGAATATCGGACAGCCGGATATCCCGACTCCGCAGAAGGCTCTTGATGAGCTGAAGAAGATCGACCGCAAGGTCCTGGAGTACAGCCCGTCACAGGGAATCCTCTCTTTGAGGAAGGCTCTGGTAAACTATTATGAGCGTTATCAGATAAAGCTTACTCCGGACGAGATCATCATCACTTCCGGAGGATCGGAGGCAGTACTGTTTGCCTTCATGAGCTGCCTTGATCCGGGCGACGAGATCATCGTATCGGAACCGGCATATGCAAACTATATGAGTTTCGCGATCTCGGCAGGTGCGGTGATACGCACAGTGGCTACGACGATCGACGAGGGATTCTGCCTTCCTAAGGTCGAGAAATTCGAGGAACTGATCAACGAGCGTACGAAGGCTATCCTGATATGCAACCCTAACAATCCGACGGGATATCTCTATACGCAGAGGGAGATGAACCAGATCCGTGACCTGGTCAAGAAGTACAATCTGTATCTCTTCTCCGATGAGGTTTACCGCGAGTTCATTTATACCGGCAGTCCGTATATCTCGGCGATGCATCTTGAGGGAATAGAGAATAATGTCGTGCTTATAGATTCAGTATCAAAGCGTTATTCGGAGTGCGGCATCCGTATAGGAGCGCTGATCACGAAGAACAAGGAAGTGCGTGATACCGTAATGAAGTTCTGCCAGGCCCGTCTTTCTCCGCCTCTTCTCGGACAGCTTGTCGCAGAGGCTTCGATCGAGGGTACCGAGCAGTATTCGCGTGACGTATATGAGGAGTACGTCGAGCGCAGGAAATGTCTGATCGACGGTCTGAACCGTATCCCGGGATGCTATACGCCGATCCCTATGGGCGCGTTCTACACTGTGGCGCAGCTGCCTGTCGACGACGCGGAGAAGTTCTGCGCATGGTGCCTCACCGACTTCAATTATGAAGGGGAGACTGTCATGATGGCGCCGGCAAACGGCTTCTACTCCGATCCGGAACTCGGCCGCAATCAGGTCCGAATGGCTTACGTCCTCAAGAAGGAGGACCTCCGCCGCGCCCTCTTCATCCTCGAAAAAGCCCTGGAGGCATATAACAACAGATAAAAGTGATATTAAATAAAAATAGGTAAGTGAATATGAAGATAGCAGTAGCAGGAACAGGATATGTCGGCCTTTCGATGGCGACGCTCCTGGCTCAGAACCATGCGGTTACAGCCGTGGATATCGTACCGGCAAAAGTGGAGATGATCAATGATCGTAAGTCTCCGATCCAGGACGAATACATCGAGAAGTATTTCGCGGAGAAGAAGCTGGATCTTACGGCGACCCTTGATGCGGACGCAGCCTACAAGGATGCTGAGTTCGTGATCATAGCAGCACCGACCAATTATGACGCGAAGAAGAACTTCTTCGACACGTCTGCAGTGGAGTCGGTGATAGATAAGGTGCTGCAGGTGAATCCTGATGCAGTCATGGTCATCAAGTCGACTATCCCTGTGGGATATTGCCGCTCGCTTTATGTGAAATACGCCCTTCGTTTTGCATACGACGAGAATCTTCGCGGAAAGAAGTTCAACCTTCTCTTCTCGCCGGAGTTCCTTCGTGAGAGCAAGGCGCTCTACGACAACCTCTATCCGTCGCGAATAATCGTCGGCTCGCCGAAATTCATCGACAACTTCGACGACGAGAACCGCGCCATCGCGATGATCGCCGACTTCGACCGTCTCAATGCGGCAGCGCGCACCTTCGCCGGCCTTCTGCAGGAAGGAGCGATCAAGGAGGATATACCTACCTTGTTCATGGGCTTGAAGGAAGCTGAGGCTGTGAAGCTCTTTGCCAATACATACCTTGCCCTACGCGTCAGCTATTTCAATGAGCTTGATACATATGCTGAAGTGAAAGGCCTTGATACTCAGCAGATCATTGACGGTGTATGCCTCGACCCGCGTATCGGAGCACACTATAACAACCCGTCATTCGGCTACGGCGGATACTGCCTCCCGAAGGATACGAAGCAGCTTCTGGCTAACTACAACGACGTACCGCAGAACCTCGTGCGTGCGATCGTCGACAGCAACCGTACCCGCAAGGACTTCATTGCGGACCGCGTGCTGAATCTCGCCGGATATTACGATGACAACGCATCGTATGACGCTAAGAAGGAGGCCGGATGCACTATCGGAGTCTACCGTCTCACCATGAAGTCCAATTCCGACAATTTCCGTCAGAGCTCGATCCAGGGCGTGATGAAGCGTGTCAAGTCGAAAGGTGCTACGGTAATCATCTACGAACCGACCCTCGAGGACGGCAGCACCTTCTTCGGAAGCCGTGTCGTGAATGACCTCGAGAAGTTCAAGCAGATGAGCGACTCAATCATCGCAAACCGTTATGACTCAATCCTTGACGATGTCCAGGACAAGGTCTATACAAGAGATATTTTTAAAAGAGACTAAATGGAAAACTATCAGTACCACATCTTTTCGCCGTACCGCGTGTGTCCTTTGGGAGCCCATGTGGACCATCAGCACGGCCTCGTGACTGGCTTTGCCTTCGATAAGGGAGTAGACCTCTGGTTCACTCCTACCGAAGACGGAAGCGTCAACCTCAAGAGCCTTACCTTCGAGGGAGAGATTTCCTTTGATGTGACAAAGCCGACTCAGGTCAAGGAGGGCAACTGGGGCGATTATGCCCGTGGAGCGAAGTATGCCCTGAAGAAGCGTTTCGAGCTGACCAGGGGCATCGACGGAGTGATCAAGGGCAGTCTTCCTGTAGGAGGACTTTCCAGCAGCGCAGCCGTCCTGACAGCCTATGTGATGGCGCTTGCGAAGGCCAACAACATCACTCTGTCGAAGATGGAGGTGATAAAGACCGCGAGTCAGGCGGAGCGTGAGTACATCGGTCTGACGAACGGTATCCTCGATCAGGCCTGCATCGTGCTTGGCGAGAAGGATTCGTTGCTTTTCCTTGATACGGATTCAGAGCAGTACCGCATCATCCGCAAGAATCCGCGCATTCCGGAGTTTGAGATCGCGATCATCTTCTCGGGACTTACGCGCAGTCTCGTGAGCAGCGATTACAATCTTCGCGTTGCAGAATGCAAGACTGCAGCATGGAACATGATGGCATATACGGGAATGCCGCTGAAAACTTTCGACAAGACCTTCCTGCGTGACATTCCGAAGGAGACGTATGACCTGACAAAGGAGAAGATGCCGCCTCGTTTCGCCCGCCGTGCCGAGCATTTCTACAGCGAGTACAAGCGTGTGCGCAAGGGTGTAACCGCTTGGGAGACAGGAAATCTTGCTCTCTTCGGCCAGCTAAGTTTCGATAGCTGTCTGAGCTCTATCAAGAATTACGAGTGCGGAAGCGAGGAACTGATCGCGATATACAACATAATGAAGCAGTGTGACGGTATCTACGGCGGACGCTTCAGCGGAGCAGGCTTCAAGGGCGCATGCATCGCTCTGGTTGATCCGGAGAAGAAGGAGCAGATCCGTGAGCAGATCACCAGCGAGTATCTCCGTATGTTCCCAGAGTATACCGACACCTTCGAGATCCATTTCTGCAAGACTGACGACGGAGCGCGATTCGTATGAAGAACATAGTGATAGCGGCAGGCTACGCCACAAGACTTGGCGAACTGACCAGGAATTTCCCGAAGCCTCTCCTGCAGATAGGGGAGTCGACGATCCTCGGACGTATGCTCGATGATATCGACCGTATACCTGAGATCGATGAACATATCATCATCACAAACCATCGCTTTGCGCATATCTTCGAGGAATGGGCTGCGGCTCAGACATATGAGAAGCCGGTAACGATCGTTGATGACGGTACTTCGACCAACGAGACCCGCCTCGGTGCCGTATGTGACCTTCTGTTTGCGATGGACAAGCTGGCGATCGATGACGACCTTCTTGTCGTCGCGGCGGACAATATTCTGATGTTCAGCTTCCAGGAGTTCGTAGATTTTGCGCGTGAGAAGGATTCTTCATGCATAATGTGCCACGAGCAGCCGAGCATCGAGCGTCTTCAGCGTACCGGCGTCGTTGTTCTCGACGAGAACCACAGGGTGCTGAACATGGAGGAAAAGCCTCAGGTGCCTAAGTCGCACTGGGCTGTACCGCCGTTCTATATCTACCTCCGCAAGGATCTTGATCTTGTGCGTCACAGCGTGGAGAACGGATGCGGTAAGGATGCGCCGGGCAATCTTGCCCATTATATGGTCGACAATACGGTCATGCATGCATGGCCGATGAGCGCAGGCCGTTTCGATATCGGCAGCCTCGACAGTTATGAAGAAGCAAAACAACTTTTTGGATAGAATATGACAATAATAGTTACGGGAGCGGCCGGATTCATCGGCAGCAATCTGGTGAAAGCCATTTATAAGAGATATGACAACCCGGTAGTTGTCGGAATAGACAATATGAATGATTACTACGACGTCCGTCTCAAGGAGGAGCGTCTGAAGGAACTCGAACAGTATCCGGATTTTACATTCATCAAGGGAAATATAGCAGATAAGGCCCTTATTGACAAGGTCTTCGCTGACTATAAGCCGCAGGTTGTGGTGAACCTTGCCGCCCAGGCCGGAGTCCGCTACAGTATCACGAATCCGGGAGCATATATCGAGGCCAACCTCATCGGTTTCTACAATATCCTTGAGGCTTGCCGCCATTCGTACGAGCAGTATGAAGGGGGAGTAGAGCATCTTGTATATGCTTCATCATCATCGGTTTATGGCTCGAACAAGAAGGTGCCGTACTCGACTGACGACAAGGTGGACAATCCTGTGTCCCTCTATGCCGCTACTAAGAAGAGCAATGAGCTGATGGCCCATGCCTACAGCAAGCTTTACAACATTCCATCGACCGGTCTGCGTTTCTTTACTGTATATGGACCTGCCGGACGCCCTGATATGGCCTACTTCGGATTCACCAACAAGCTTGTGAAGGGTGACAAGATACAGATCTTCAATTACGGAAACTGCAAGCGCGACTTTACTTATGTAGATGATATCGTAGAGGGTGTGATCCGTGTCATGCAGAAGGCTCCGGCAAAGCAGGTAGGTGAGGACGGTCTGCCGATCCCTCCATATGCTGTATACAATATCGGTAACAGCAATCCTGAGAACCTTCTCGAGTTCGTGACCATCCTTCAGGAGGAACTGCTCGCTGCCGGTGTGCTTCCTGCAGACTATGATTTCGAGGCTCACAAGGAACTGGTTCCTATGCAGCCTGGCGATGTCCCTGTGACATATGCAGACACATCAGCTCTCGAACGTGACTTCGGCTTCAAGCCGTCGACCACTCTCCGTGAAGGACTTCGCGCCTTCGCCCGCTGGTACAAGGAGTATTACGGTTAATCAATGTAAGTGTCCATGAAAGGTATTGTCCTGGCCGGAGGCTCCGGCACCCGTCTGTATCCGATCACGAAGGGGGTGAGCAAGCAGATGCTTCCGATCTTCGACAAGCCGATGATCTATTATCCGATCTCGGTGCTGATGCTTGCGGGTATCCGCGAGATTCTGATCATATCTACGCCTTACGATCTGCCTGGTTTCCAGAGGCTTCTGGGCGACGGAAGCGACTATGGCGTCAGGTTTGAGTATGCGGAGCAGCCGTCGCCTGATGGGTTGGCGCAGGCCTTCATCATCGGTGAGGAGTTCATCGGAGACGATTGCGTCTGCATGGTGCTGGGCGACAACATTTTCCATGGAAGTCATTTCGTGCCGATGCTTCGCGAGGCGGTGCGTGCGGCAGAGAAGGATTCGAAGGCGACGATATTCGGCTATTGGGTAAGCGATCCGCAGCGTTATGGCGTTGCGGAGTTCGATTCGCAGGGCAATTGCCTCAGCATCGAGGAAAAACCGGCTGAGCCGAAGTCGAATTATGCGGTCGTGGGATTGTACTTCTACCCGAACAAGGTCGTGGAAGTCGCGAAGTCGATCAAGCCTTCTGCGCGTGGAGAGCTCGAGATAACGACTGTGAATCAGCGTTTTCTGGAGGATGGTGAACTGAAGGTCCAGAATCTCGGACGCGGTTTCGCATGGCTTGATACGGGTACACATGATTCGCTTTCGGAGGCGTCGACTTTTGTGGAGGTCATCGAGAAGCGGCAGGGGCTGAAGATCGCCTGTCTCGAGGAGATTGCGTATGTCAACGGTTGGATTTCTGCGGAGAGGGTCCGCGAGCTTGCTCAGCCGATGGCGAAGAATCAGTATGGACAGTATCTTTTGAATCTGGTTAAATGAGAAGAAACATTGTCATAACCGGTGGTGCCGGCTTCATCGGCTCACATGTGGTCAGGTTGTTTGTTGACAAGTATCCTGATTATAAGATAATTAATGTCGATAAGCTGACATATGCCGGCAATCTTGCGAACCTTCGTGATATCGAGAATCGGCCGAACTACAGGTTCGTGAAGATGGATATATGCGACTTCGAGGCTTTCTACCGGCTGATGCAGGAGGAGAGGGTGGACGGAATCATCCATCTTGCTGCTGAGTCGCATGTCGACCGTTCGATTAAGGATCCGTTTACATTTGCCCGTACGAATGTGATGGGGACGCTGTCGCTCCTTCAGGCGGCAAAGCTTTATTGGGAGCAGTTTGGCTACGTTATGCCCGAGAATGCTCCAGCATCCGGCGATTCGGAAAACAGAAACGAGGGGAAATGTTTTCAGAATTCGCCGGATGATGGAGCGGGGATACCAT
>JAGBCS010000009.1 GCA_017937885.1 Bacteroidales bacterium | reverse complement strand
TGGTTCCCCAAGTCCAGACGCGGAACCTACTACAGCATATTCAGTTCGACCCCATACGTCGGTGAATTCCTCTCGTTCGTGATCACCGGACTTGTTGTCGGTGCTCTCGGCTGGAAAGCCGGATTCATGATTGCAGCAGTCGCGGGCGTCATAGGTTCGTTGGTCATCCTTCTCCTTGTATCGGATACTCCTGAAAGCAAGGGACTTCCGTCGGTCCAGAAGCTCTCTGGCGAAACTGTAGCGAAGGTCGATACGATGCCGACAAAGGATCTCCAGAAATATGTCGTGAAGCATCCGGGGATATGGATAATAGCGATATCAAGCGCATTCATCTACATAACGAAATATGCCATAACCGGCTGGGGAGTCCTGTTCCTGCAGAAGGCGAAAGGCTTCTCGATGGAGGAGGCTACCCAGGTCATAGGATTCTTCGCTGCCTTCGGCATCGTCGGAACGGTCGCAGCAGGATGGCTTTCCGACAAAGTGTTCAGGAGCGACCGCGTCAAGCCTGCCGTCTTGTCCGGCATGGTGAGCTTCATTGCTCTGGCACTGTTTCTTTTTTCGGGAGGAGGCTATGTAATGAATATCTTTTATGTATCTTTGTTCAGTCTGGCTATAGGAGTGCTTTATTGTATAGTGGCGGGACTGATGGCCATTGACATAGTGCCTCGCAAGGCGACCGGCGCCGCTCTGGGAATCGTAGGACTTTCGAGCTATATCGCGGCCGGCCTTCAGGAGGTTACCAGCGGCTACCTGATACAGTTCAATACGGAACATGTGAACGGAACAGATATCTATGATTTCGGCCCTGTCTCATGGTTCTGGCTTGCAGCTGCGCTGATTTCATTCCTTCTGCCTGTGTTCAACTGGAAGAAGATGAAGGACAGGAATGTTGACGAAAACAATAATTAGTAATGATATAAGCAATATGAAGATTATTCTCAGCATCGAATACCGTACGTCATGGGGCGAAGAACTCGTCCTGTGCTGCGGTGGCAAGCGCTATCCTCTGTCTTATGTCGCAGAGGGGCTCTGGAAGGTCGAGATCGACCGTTTCAATCCGGAGAAGTGCCCGGAGTATGGCTATGAAGTGGTCCGTGACGGAGTCACTGTCCGCACAGAGTGGAAGAAGCATGTCCTTGCTCTTCCTGAAGGCGCTGAGCCGAAAGTCCTCAATGTATATGACAGGTGGATCGACCGTCCGGCTGATGCGCCATTCTATTCGTCGGCGTTCACAGGAGCGATCTTCGGCCGAAAGGCCGGGAAGGCCAGGAAGGCTCCGAAAGGGGCGAATGTCGTCCTTCAGGTTTCGGTACCGACTCTCCGCCCCAACGAAGTCCTGGCGCTCGCAGGCAGCGGCAAGGCTCTGAAGGAGTGGACGAAGGTGGTTCCTTTCGAGGACGGATGCTTCCCTTTGTGGAGCATCGCACTGAATGTGACCGAACCGTTCTCCTATAAGATACTCATCGCCGACAAGGAGACTCTTGCCCCTGTCGCATGGGAAGAGGGAGAGAACAGATGGTTTATCAATGTGCCTCAGAAGGATGAAATCACAGTCGAGGCTGATGCGCAGGTGCGTTTCAGCGGAAGAGACTGGAAGGGCGCAGGTACTGCGATCCCTGTATTCTCTCTGCGCAGCGAAGATGATTTCGGTGTCGGTGAGTTCTATGACCTGAAGAAGATGGTGGACTGGGCGGCATCGACCGGTCAGAGCATTCTCCAGCTTCTTCCTATCAATGATACGACCATGCTTCATACATGGGAGGATTCATACCCATACAATCCGAACTCTACATTCGCACTACACCCTCAGTTCCTGCATCTTCCTGCAGTGGGTGTGAAGGTCGATGACGAATACAAGGCTCTCCAGGCAGAACTTAATGCGCTTGATCAGATTGATTACGAGAGAGTCAATGAGGCCAAGCTTGCATTGCTCCATAAGGCTTTCGATGCAACTTTCAAGAAGGTTTCTGCGAAGAAGGAATATCAGGAGTTCGTGCGGAAGAACAGTTCATGGCTTCTTCCTTATGCGGCTTTCTGCGTCCTCCGCGACATGAACGGCACTCCGGACTTCACGAAGTGGAAGGGCTATGCGAAGTACAGCAAGAAAAAGGTAGCTGCCTTCTGTGAGGAACATAAGGCAGGAATCGACTTCTGGTGCTTTGTCCAGTATCATCTTGATGCCCAGCTCTCCGAGGTGTGCGCTTACGCCCATTCGAAGGGAGTCGTGTTCAAGGGTGACCTTCCTATCGGCATCAGCCGCACAAGCGTGGATGCATGGCTTTATCCTGAACTCTTCCATATGGATTCACAGGCCGGCGCACCGCCTGATGCTTTCTCTGCCGACGGTCAGAACTGGGGCTTCCCTACATACAACTGGGAAAAGATGGCTGAGGACGGCTATTCCTGGTGGAAGGCACGCTTTGCCAAGATGGCTGAGTATTTCGACGTGTTCCGCATCGACCATATCCTCGGTTTCTTCCGCATCTGGGAGATTCCTCTATGGACCAGGAGCGGCCTGGACGGCTACTTCAGCCCGGCTCTGCCTTATCCTGCGCACGAGCTTCAGAATCAGGGATTTGACGTGAATGACGGAGAACTTTTCCTTCAGGATCCGCGTCAGGAGGGATATTACCATCCGAAGATCGGAGCCCGCGACACGCATTCATATCATGTGCTTGACGCATACCGTCGTGCGGCGTTTGACCGTCTCTACGACGACTTCTTCTACCGTCGCAACAACGAGTTCTGGAAGGAGAAGGCGATGCAGAAGCTTCCAGCCCTCCTCGACTCGACAGGAATGCTTGCATGTGGCGAGGATCTCGGAATGATTCCTGCGACAGTGCCTCAGGTGATGTCTGACCTCAGGATCCTTTCGCTTGAGATACAGCGCATGCCGAAGTCTATCCATGACAATTTCGCCAACCCTGCATGGTATCCGTATCTTTCAGTCTGCACGACTTCTACGCATGACATGAATCCTATCCGTGCTTGGTGGGAGGAAGACCGTCAGGTGACAGAGCAGTTCTGGCATGAGATGCTCGGCGGACAGGGCAATGCCCCATATTTCTGCGAGCCATGGATCTGCCGTCAGATTCTTGATCAGCACATATACTCTCCGGCGATGCTTACCATCCTTCCTCTTCAGGACTGGCTCTCGATGGATGCCCAGCTCCGTTACGAGGATCCGAACAAGGAGCGTATCAATGTGCCTGCCAACTCACGCCACTACTGGCGTTACCGCATGCACCTTACCATAGATCAGCTTGCGCAGGCAGAAGAATTCAACGCAACGCTTGCGGGAATGATCGCTGCCAGCGGCAGGAAATAGACGCCAACGACAGCAGACCTGCATATTTCAAAACCATGGCCGCCCGTGGCCTTGTGAACGGGAGGGGCCCGCTCCGAAGGAGTGGGAGGGATTCAGTTTTGAAATATGCAGGTCTGCTGTCGTTGGTGTTATCGCTCCAGCCAGGCGAGGAAGTCGTCGACGCGCGAGCGGCTTACGGTCATCTCGAAGTTCGCTTCAGGGTTCGGGATGATGCGCAGGCGGCTGCCGGTCTGCTTGATGATGCTGGTGATTGATTTCATGGACACGATGCAGCTTCTCGAGATCCGGAAGAACTTTTCCGGATCGAGCTCGTCTCCGATGACGTCCAGAGACGAGTCTATCACATACCTTTGTTCGTCAAATGTCACAAGATAGTTGTTCTTTTCTTCAGAATAGATGTATGCGATGTTCTCGGTCAGAAGAGGAACGATGCGGTCGTTGAAGCGGACAATGTACCTTTCCTTGTATTCCCTTTTGACTGCAGTCCCGCCTCCTATGGCCTTCAGCAAAGCGTCGGCGTCGATGTTTCCTCCGCTCATGCGGCATCTGGCAACAGCTCTCTTCAGCGCAGTCGGGTCTACAGGCTTGAGCAGGTAATCTATAGAACCTGCCTCGAAGGCCTTCAGCGCATAGCTGTCATATGCTGTAGTCATGATCACCTTGCCCTTGATTTCGGCCTGGCGGAATATCTCGAAGCACTCTCCATCGGAAAGCTCTACATCCATGAATATTATGTCGGCATGGTTCTCAGGATTCTTAAGCCATGCGACGGTGCCTTTTACAGATGTGGTTGTACCCACGACCTCCATATCGGGGAAATTCTGTGAAAGGAGACGCTTGAGGCTCTTCTGAGCCATGAATTCATCTTCGATAATCAGTACTTTCAATGCCATAGCTTATAGTAATGGTAAAGTTACACTGTAGTCTTCTTCTGTCTTCTCTATCTTTATGGATTTACCTGAACGGTCCAGGTACATCTGACGTATGTATTTCTGTCCCAGGCCTGTAGACTGACTCTTGGTGACTTTTGGAATGATGTTGTTGCAGACGTTGACCTCATCTCCGTCGGCAGTGACCTGGATCACCAGAGGCTGGTCAGGGCTGACGGCATTGTGCTTCGTCGCGTTCTCGATCAGAAGCTGGATCGAACATGGGAGCACAAACCTTGCCATCAGATCTTCCGGAACATCCACCTTGACTTCAAAGCCTTCCGGAAACCTGACTTTCAGCAGGTCTACATACAGGCCTACGAAGACGAGCTCGTCGCGCAGAGGCACTACCTCCTCTTCCTCGCTCTTGATCATATACCGGTAGATGCCGGCAAGCTTGTGCGTATAAATGCTTGCCTGTTCGGTCTTCTCCTCGCAGATCAGGCAGTCCAGAATGTTCAGGGAGTTGAAGAGGAAGTGCGGATTGACCTGCCTTTTCAGCTTGACGTACCTGTATTGGGCCATGTTGGCCTTTTCACGCTCCGCTTCCATCTCGTGCCTTGCCGTGATGGCGTAGTTTATCATGTATACGATGCAGTATACGGTGAGCTGGGTGATGAGCGATACGGCGTAAAGTATATGAAAGTCTCCGGCAAGATCGTTACCGAATGCATCCGGAAGTCCGAGCATTACAAGGAACGTCTCCACAATGGCCGCCAGCAGCATGAAGATGATGAAAGTCACCGTCTTGGACCATACCTTCCATCCTGACATACGTGCAACGGCGAATCTGATGAAAAGGATGTTGATGCATACGAGGATCGTCAGCGCGACGGAATTCGAAAGGACTTTTCCTGTTATGTCCAGCACACCTCCGTCGGATGTCGGGTCTCCGGAAAAGATGAAGACGATGGCAAGCCTCAGCACGAAGATCCCTCCGGCTGCCAGAAGCACCCATTTCATGTACGGAGACGACAGGGCCCTGCTTTCGGAATAACTCTCTGCCCTCGGGCGGAATATTGTCGTGATCGCCACGATGCTCCATCCGAGGACCTCTGTAGTTATGGCTGTCGATAGCGCATGTACTGCATATGTGGACCTGATGCTCATCTCCAGCATGCCTGCCACAAAGGTTCCCATCAGGTAGCCGATGATGTTCACGACCATGATGATGGCGGCCGTGAACTCCACTCCGAGATTCTTCTTCATGCATATCAGCAGTGCCATGGCCATCGTTAGGACGGTCAGCAGCAGCTCGTCTCCGATGCCGAAATATCGGCAGATGAGAGTGACTGCAATGTGAAGAAGAGCAAATATATGTATGATCCAGCCTGTCTTGATCTGTCTCATGTCAAATTCTGTAAAAATCAGCTCCGAAGATAGTGATTTTGTCCCGATTATCCAATTTCTGGTCTCGGTTCGTCGTAAAAAATCAACCGTTCGTCCGATTCTTCGGACAATTCGTCGCGCGTGATATATAGGTATGGAAGTTAATGATTATTTTCGCAAACTTATGAACACGTAATAAACAATAACCAAAAATACCGAAAAATGCAAAAAGCGAAACTTACATTCTGGCAGATGTGGAATATCAGCTTCGGATTCTTCGGAGTCCAGATCGCCTATTCCCTTCAGAATGCCAATATCAGCCGCATCTTTGCGACCCTCGGAGCGGATCCGCACAGCCTGAGCTTCTTCTGGATCCTTCCTCCTCTGATGGGCTTGATCGTACAGCCGCTCGTGGGCAAGTACAGCGACAGGACATGGACTCGTCTCGGACGCCGCATCCCTTATCTTTTCCTCGGTTCGATCATCGCGATCCTTGTGATGTGCATGCTCCCGAATGCAGGAAACTTCGGCCTTGCCGTCGGTGGTGCGATGATCTTCGGCCTTATATCACTGATGCTTCTCGACACTTCGATCAACGTGGCGATGCAGCCTTTCAAGATGCTTGTCGGCGACATGGTGAACGAAGAGCAGAAGGGTCAGGCCTATTCGATCCAGAGCTTCCTCTGCAATGCCGGAAGCCTTGTGGGCTATGTGTTCCCTTTCATCTTCGCATGGATCGGAATCGCCAATACGGCTCCTGAAGGACAGGTCCCTGCTACCGTGAAGTATGCGTTCTACATCGGTGCGGCCATCCTCATCCTTTGCGTGCTCTTCACGACATTCAAGGTGAAGGAGATGCCTCCGAAGGAGTATGCCGAGTTCCACGGCATCGATCCTGACAAGAAGGAGGAGAAGGCTCCGAGCATGCTGACCCTCCTGAAGAATGCTCCTAAGACATTCTGGACAGTAGGTATCGTCCAGTTCTTCTGCTGGGCAGCCTTCCTCTACATGTGGACATATACCAACGGAGCCATAGCCGATACCGTATGGGGTACGACAGACGTGGCTTCAGAGGGTTATCAGACAGCAGGCAACTGGGTGGGCGTCATCTTCGCTGTCCAGGCTGTCGGCTCTATGCTTTGGGCGCTTATCATCCCTAAGTTCAAGAATATCAAGACGGCGTATGTGGTCAGCCTCCTTGTCGGAGCTGTCGGTTTCGCTTCCGTATTCTTCATCCATGACCAGTATCTTCTCATCATCTCATTCCTCCTTATCGGAGCTGCATGGGCCGCGATGCTGGCTGTGCCGTTCACTCTTCTGACCAATTCGCTGTCAGGCAGCCATATCGGTACATACCTCGGACTGTTCAACGGAACCATCTGCATCCCTCAGATCGTAGCTGCCGCATGCGGAGGCTTCATCCTCAAGCTTGTAGGCGGCGCTCAGGTGAGCATGTTCCTCGTGGCGGCCGTGCTGCTCGTGCTGGGAGCGCTTTCGGTACGTTTTGTAAAGGACGGAAAATAAAAATTGATCCATCCGGATATATATAAACAATCATAAAAATCAAACAATCTACTAACCAAACAAAATTCTTATGAACAGAATCATGACACTATGCGCATCTTTCGTGCTTTCATGCATTATGGGTGCGTCTGTATTCGCCCAGGGCGGATACGAGGTGAAAGGAGTAGTTGTTGACGCAATCGGTCCTGTCATCGGTGCTACAGTCATCGAGCAGGGTACCACCAACGGTACTTCGACCGGTCTTGACGGCGACTACGTCCTTACTGTTTCTAGCGCAGATGCAGTTGTGGAGATCAGCTGTATCGGTTATGCAACTCAGACTTTCACAGCATCGCAGCTCCCTGCGACCGTCACTCTTTCAGAGGATGCACTTTTCCTTGATGACGTTGTTGTCATCGGTTATGGTACAGTGAAGAAAGAGGATATGACCGGTTCGGTGGCTACTGTCAAGGCTGATGAGATCAATAAGGGTATGATCACTACTCCTGCAGACCTCCTCAAAGGTAAGTCTGCCGGTGTGGTTGTAACTCCTGGCGGCGGTGCTCCGGGTGCAGGTGCGACAATCCGTATCCGTGGAGGTTCGTCACTCAACGCGACAAACGACCCTCTCATCATCATCGACGGTCTCCCTGTAAGCAACGACGGCATCAGCGGTATGGCTGACCCTCTCTCTTCAATCAACCCTAGCGACATCGAGTCATTCTCAGTGCTCAAGGATGCTTCTGCAACCGCAATCTACGGTTCACGTGCGTCAAACGGTGTGATCGTGATCACAACCAAGAAGGGTGCGAAGACAAGAACAGGCATTCCTAACATCAACTTCGACTTCTCTACATCCCTCAGCCATGTGAGCGACTATGTTGACGTGCTTACCGCAAGCCAGCTCCGCAACCTCATCACTGAGAGATTTAATGCAGGCAAGACATCAGAGGATGCTCTCCTCGCTCTTGGAACAGCAAATACAGATTGGCAGAAGGAGATCTATCAGATTGCTCAGACTTATGATGCAAACCTTTCTGTGTCAGGACGTTCAGAGATCGGCAAGATCTGCACTCTTCCTTACCGTGTGTCAGGTGGCTTCATGTCTCAGGACGGTGTCCTCATGACTGACCACATGAACAGAGGAACCCTTTCGGTAAACCTTACTCCATCTTTCCTTGACAACCATCTCACAGTGTCTCTCAACGGAAAGGGCGTATTCACACAGAACAACTTCGCAAACCAGGGCGCTATCGGACAGGCAGTCCGCATGAACCCTACTCACCCTGTATATGACGAGACAGAGGCCGGCATCAACGGTTACTTCGTACACCGCAAGCCTAACGGAACAGTGAATACAATGGCAGTACAGAATCCTGTTGCCATGATCACAGAGAAGACTGACAAGAGCCACGCTGCACGTTTCATCGGAAACGCTCAGTTCGACTATAAGGTACATGGTTTCGAGGATCTCCGCTTCAACGTGAACCTCGGTATCGACTATGCTAACTCACAGGGATTCACCGAGTCGCCTACAGGATCAGAGCAGTCATGGCATGACACTGCACAGTCTGGTTCAGGTTACCACAGCATCTATTCATACCAGCGCGTGGACAAGACCCTCGAGGCTTATGCAGCATACAACAAGGATTTCGAAGGCGGCCACCATTTCGATGCGATGGCAGGTTACTCATGGCAGCAGTTCTACAACAGCTCAAGCTCAAAGGCATGGAGACTCGACAACGGTGCGACTCTCTCAGAGAGCGACCCTGCAGGTGAACTCTTCCTCGTTTCTTTCTTCGGCCGTGTGAACTATACATATGACAACCGTTACATGGTGACTGCAACTATCCGTCGTGACGGTACATCACGTTTCTCTAACAACAAGTGGGGTCTCTTCCCTTCAGTCGCTCTCGGCTGGAACATCGGAAAAGAGGATTTCCTCAAGAACAATGACGTGATCACAACTCTCAAGATGCGTGCATCATGGGGTCAGACAGGTCAGCAGGGTGTCGGTGGATACTATGACTCACAGGCTACATATTACACCAACCTCCTCGGTTCATACTACTACTTCGGCGGACAGCTTGTAAATCCTCTTACAGCTCTCGGATACAATGCTGACCTCAAGTGGGAGACAACAACAACATGGAACGTCGGTTTCGACTTCGGTTTCCTCAATGACCGTATCACTGCAGGCTTCGACGCTTACTGGCGTGAGACTACAGACATGATCAACTTCATCCCTGTACCGGCTCTCGGTAACCTCACCAACTACCTCAACACCAACATCGGTAGCCTCGTGAACAAGGGATTCGAGTTCGACGTGAATGCAATGGCAGTCGACAGAAAGGACCTTACCTGGTCTATCGGAGCAAACTTCTCATACAACAACACGAAGATCACCAAGCTGACAGCTTCTCCTAACGACAAGACCGGAGTCGCAACAGGCGGTATCTCAGGTGGTGTGGGTAACAATATCCAGATGCATCAGGTCGGATTCCCGCCTAACGCATTCTATGTGTTCGAGCAGGTATACGACAGGAACGGACGTCCTATCGAGGGTGAGTATGTCGACCGTGACGGCAACGGTGTGGTAAATGATGACGACAAGTACTACTACCACAAGCCGGCAGCTGACGTCACTATCGGTCTCAACACCACACTGACATACAAGAACTGGACATTGGCGGCTTCAGGACACGGCAGCATCGGCAACTGGGTCTACAACAACGTGGCTTCAGACGGTGAGATGCAGGCTGACCTCTGGACAAATGACTTCACAAGCAACCGTCTCCAGTCTTCTCTCCAGTCTGACTTCCAGCAGGCTTGCTACCTTTCTGACTACTATGTAAGAGACGCGTCATTCTTCAAGTTTGACAACATCACTCTCGGATATACATTCCCTCAGGTATTCAAGTCAGCAAAGCTTGACCGTGCACTCGGTCTCAACATCTATGCAACAGTTCAGAATGTCGCAACCTTCACTAACTATGACGGTCTCGACCCTGAGGTGTTCGGCGGTATCGACAACAACCTTTACCCACGCCCAAGAACTTACATCCTTGGTGTCAAGTTTAACTTCTAATAACGAGAGATTAAGATAATATGAAAACTTTGAAATATATACTTGGAGCTCTTGTTCTCGCAGTCGGAATGTCGTCTTGTGTGGGTGACCTTGATGTTACTCCTATCGATCCGGCTTTGAATACAGCTGACAAGGCTCTCCAGACCGAGGATGACTATTTCGCTCTCCTCGCACAGTGCTATACAGGTTTCGCTGTTTCAGGATCTTATGGTCCTAACGGTGCAAACAACATCTCAGGTGTCGACGGCGGATTCAGCCAGTACTACCGCGGACGTTACCACCTCAACGGCCTTACTACAGATGAGGCAGTCTGCGGATGGAACGACCAGACTCTCCAGGATCTCCATGCTCTCGGATGGACTACATCTGACGTATTCGTGGCAGCATTCTACTATCGTATCGCATATCAGATCTCTGCTTGCAACGAGTTCATCCGTCAGGCACAGAAGGCTGCGGTAGAGCTTCCTGAGAAGGACCTCTGGATCGCTGAGGCACGTACTCTCCGCGCTCTCTGCTGGCTCGATGCAATCGACAACTACGGCGGTTTCCCGTTTGCTGACGAGACAGCTTCTGTAGGTTCGACAGCTCCAGAGTACAGGACAAGAGCCGAGCTCTTCACATATCTTGAGACTGAGCTTAAGGACATCATCGAGAACTCAGCACTCTACGGTGTCAAGGAAGGCGACTACGGCCGTGCAAACAAGGGCCTTGCAGCCATGATTCTTGCAAAGCTCTATCTTAATGCAGAAGTCTACATCGGTACACCAATGTATCAGCAGTGTGCTGACGCTCTTGCACTTCTCGACGGTAAGTATTCTCTCGAGTCTGATTACCAGAACCTTTTCCTTGCTGACAACAACAAGTGCACAAACGAGTTCATCTTCACTATCGAGCAGGACGGACAGAATACCCAGAGCTACGGTGTGACCAACTATCTCATCTTCGCTTCTACAGGTGGTTCGATCGATACAAAGCAGGTAGGTATCTCTTCTGGTTGGGGCGGTATCCGCACAACTCCAGAGTTCTACAAGAAGTTCTCTTCTAGCGACAAGCGTAACCTCTTCTGGACAGATGGCCAGCAGGAGAGCATCGACGATATCTCTGACTTCACAAACGGTATAGCGTTCTTCAAGTTCAAGAACATCAACCGTGACGGCAGCCAGGGCAAGCATGACGGTTTCGTTGACGTAGACTTCCCTGTATTCCGCTATGCCGACGCTCTTCTCATGAAGGTTGAGTGCGCAAAGAGAGGCGCGACAGTTGACGGTGCTCTTGAGGCATGGAACGCAGTACGTACACGTGCAGGCATCTCTACAGCAAAGAGCCTTGACGACGTGACTCTCAATGAGATCATCGACGAGCGTGGACGCGAGCTCTTCCTTGAGGGATGGCGTCGTAGCGACCTCGTGCGTTTCGGCAAGTTCACATCTGCAGATTATCTCTGGCAGTGGAAGGGTGGTGTCAAGGACGGTAGAGGAGCATCAGCACATCTTGCTCTCTTCCCGATTCCGTCTGCTGACATGAACTCAAACCCTAACCTTAAGCAGAACTCTGGTTATTAATAGAATAGAAAGGAATAAAGATGAAAAAGCTCTATATTTTAGCATCTTTGCTTATCGGTGCGGCTGCTTTCTCGGCTTGCGAGAAGCAGGACAACACACCGGTTCTTCAGGAGCCGACTACTTTTGTTCTCAATGAGCCGGCTTACAAGAACAATCTTTACGATCTGGAGAACTCGACTTCGATCGAGCTCTCATGCTCGCAGCCAGACTATGGCTTTACAGCAGCTACAACATATGCAGTCGAGGTTTCCCTCACAGGAGAGTGGAATGCCGAGGCCGGCAAGTCTGCAGTTCTTGGAACTACATATTCAACAGCCAGGATGAATGTTGATGCATCTGAGCTTGCAGCAGCGCTTACATCTCTTTCCGGTATTGAGGATGAAAGCAGATTCCCGTTTGTAAGCGAAGTTCACGTGCGTCTCAAGGCTTCTCTTACTGCCAGCGGAGAGGGTGTGATCTACTCTAACGCAGTAGTGCTTCCAAACGTACGTATCCACTTTGCTCTTCCTGCAGTAGCCGCTCCACAGGACATGTACCTCATCGGAGACTGCAACGGTTGGGACTGGGGTGCCGCTTATGCTATGGTTCCTGGTTATGACAATGCCGAGGCAAACGGAAACGACGGTTCGCATTCAGAGTTCTGGTGCGTGGCTTATCTGCCGCAGGGTGGCTTCAAGGTCAACTTCGCGAAGGCATGGGACGGCAACGAGCGTGGTTTCGCTCAGGTAACAGCTGTCGACAATGCATCTGCAGGTCTTTCTGACAGCGGCGGAAACATCGGCGTAGCTACAGCAGGCTGGTACATCGTAGTCGTAAGGACTACTGTCGAGGGCCGCGATGTCAACTATACTGTCGAGGTCAACAAGCCTGACGTATACCTTATGGGTACCAACGCTCCGGTAAATGACTGGACAATCAACGAGGCTAACCTCTTCACTGTTCCTTCAACTCCTGACGGAGACTTCGTATCTCCTGCATTCGCATATGACACTGACGGTGACGGTGGTGTACGTGCTTGCGTAAGCATCGAAGGCCTTGACTGGTGGAAGACCGAGTTCATGATCTTCGACGGCGTCCTCAAGTATCGTGCGACAGGCCCAGACCAGGAGCGTGTAAACGGTACAAAGGGCCAGGTGCTCAAGATCAACTTCCTTAAGGGAACAGGTGAGATCAAATAATTTTAAAACAGAATGAATATGAAGAAAATAGCATATTTGAGCGTTCTCGCAGGTCTTCTCCTGACCGCTTGTACAGAGGGTGATTACGGCATCAAGCCTGCAGATCCTCAGGCAAACCAGCAGGAGGAATTCGTAACGCTCCCAACGGGTGTTGCAGCAGCTGCTGTAAACCCTATCGACCTCGCTGAAGTCGAGGGAGAATCAGTTGCTGTGGCTACTTTCACTCCGATCGAACTGACTGAGGGTGAGAGCAAGTATACTATCATTGTAGACGATACTTACAAGTATTCTGTCGGTGCTGACATGAAGGTTCCTGTTGCTGATCTTCAGGCAATGGTTGAGGAGACTTATGGAAAGCGTCCTACAGCAAGAACGTTCAAGGCTGTCCTCAATATCGACGTCATGGTCGATGGTCAGGCTTCCCTCATTCAGTCTGAGGCGTTTGATCTCGTGATCACTCCGGTCGCTCCGTTCATTGACTCTGCATACTATCTCGTAGGCGACATGTGCGGATGGGACAAGGCAAGTGCGCTTAAGTTCAACCACAGCAGCAAGGATGTATATGAGGATCCTGTCTTTACCCTCGTGGTAACGGTTCCTGATACAGATGCTAACGGTGGTGACTACTGGAAGATCATTCCTGCAGGCAACTACGAGAGCGCTGACGACTTCTGGACTGAGGGTCCTAAGGGCGTTGTCGGTGTCGCTGTTGACGGTGACACTGCCGCTGAAGGAAAGCTGGTGACAGAAAAGCCGCAGGCAGGAAAGATCGCGGTTGAGGAGGAAGGTCTCTTCAAGATCACCATCAACATGATGGACTATACTTACAAGGTTGAGGAACTCAACTATGTGGAGTACCTCAGAGTGCCTGGTAACCATCAGGGTTGGAGCCCGGCAACAGCTCCACGCCTCTATGGAAACTTTGACGGAATCTGGAACGGATTCAGCCAGCTCAACGGTGGATTCAAGTTCACTAAGGGTGACGACTGGTCAGACGGAGAGTACGCATTCGGTTCATTTACTACAATGGCATCAGCATTCTCTGATGACGGAGGAAACATCAATGCGACAACTCCTGGCTTCTACTGGCTCCAGGTTGACGACACAACCCTCAAGCTTGATGCGGTCCTTACTACCACATGGGGTATCGTAGGTCCTGCACAGGCAGGCGGCTGGGATGCTGACACTGATATGGCTTGGAATGCCGAGAAGGGATGCTGGGCTATCTACGGTGTGGCTCTTACTGCTGGTGAGATGAAGTTCCGTGCAAACGATGAATGGGGTGTGAACGTCGGAGGTTCATTCGACGACCTTACAAAGGACGGAGCGAACATCGCTGTCGAGGCTGGTACATATGACATCGAGCTTTACCTCGAGCGTACTGCGTCAGACAAGATGTATGCTACAGTGACAAAGAAGTAATTCCATATGTCAATTTCGGACAGAAGGCCCTGACAGGCCTTCTGTCTGCCATTAACCAACAATTGAAGAATGATGAAAAGAGCAGTATACCTTCTGGTCGTCATGATGTGCACTGCGGGCCTCCTCTCATGCGAGGGACCTGCACCAGTGGATGAAATCGTTGCGACCTCCCTTACAGCCGACAAGACTACCGTCAAGTTCCCGACTGCCGGCGGTTCGGAAGTGATCCAGCTGACGACCGACGCTCAGGAATGGGCCGCTAACACCAATGGTGCAGAGTGGCTGACCGTTTCTCCTGCATCAGGAGCAGGAAGCGCTCAGTTGACATTGGAGGCGGCCAAGAATACAGGAAACAGGCGTTCTGCGTCTGTGACTGTGTCTTCTCCGGGACTTAGAAACCTTACCATTACCGTGATCCAGGAGGCATACGAGGCTCCTGTCGTGAAGACAGGACTCTATTCCGATCCTGAGACTCTGAACGCAGATGCCCCATGTACTCTGTATTTCAAGGCGGAGAAAGGCTCGTCGCTTGTATCTGCGGATGAACTTTATGCGCACATCGGCATCAACGAATGGTCTCATGTGCAGGCTGACTGGGGCAACAATATTGAAAAGTGCCGTTTCAAGGAGACAGAAGTTTCCGGCTTATGGAGCCTTGAGATCGCTCCTTCGATCCGTGAGTGGTTCGCTGCCGGGGACGAGGAGATATTCAGGATAGCTGTCGTGGTGAGGAATGCTGACGGAACGGCCCAGACCGCCGACCTGTTCCTTGCTGTTCAGGACAGCCAGAATGCCTTCGTACCGGATCCTGTGGTGAAGGAGTCCCTTCCTGCCGGTGCAAGGCATGGAATCAATTATAATGCTGACGGTTCTGTGACCTTTGTGCTTTATGACAAGGATGAAAACGGCGACAGCTACGACTGGTGCTACGTCATAGGCGAATTCAATGACTGGGAGCGTGCCAGCGGATATGCCATGAAGAGGGACGACGATGCTGCATGCTGGTGGATCACCCTCGACGGCTTCGATGCTGACAAGGAATACATGTTCCAGTATATGATAGGCGACGATGATACGAGACTCCGCCTGAGCGATCCGTATTCGGAGATCGTATATACAAGCGATGACCAGTGGATCGCGTCAAACACCTATCCGGGCCTCAGGAGCTATCCTTCACAGACCAGCGGTTACGTGTCTGCCTTCCAGATAAACAGGGATGCCTATGCTTGGCAGGTTCCGGATTTCAAGGTTGAAGATGACGATGACCTGATCATTTACGAACTTCTCGTCAGAGACTTCGTGACCAATGGGTCCAAAGAGGGAAATCTCGAGCTTGTGATGGAGAAGTTCGACTATCTTGAGACATTGGGAGTGAATGCCATCGAGCTCATGCCGATCCAGGAGTTTGACGGAAACGACAGCTGGGGTTACAACCCGAACCATTACTTTGCGATGGACAAGGCTTACGGTACACGCGAGATGTACAAGAAGTTCATCGACGAATGTCACAAGAGAGGCATTGCGGTCATCATCGATGTCGTTTACAACCACCTTACCGGCAATAATGCTTATGACAAGATGTACCCTCTCTCGATCAATCCGTTCTTCAATGAAGTCGCGCCGCATCCTTACAGCGTGTTCGAGGACATCGACCATGAGAATGAGGTGATCGTGGAATATATCAAGAGAAGTCTCGGATATCTTCTTACCGAGTACAATGTGGACGGCTTCCGCTTCGACCTTACGAAGGGACTTACCAACAAGAAGTCGAACGAAAACACCGCATCCAACTATGATGCATCCAGAGTGGCTATCCTCAAGGGTTACAACGATTACATAAAGTCCGTCGACAAGGATGCCATCGTGATTCTCGAGCATTTCTGTGATCCGGAGAATGCGGATCTTTCCAAGGAAGGAATGAAGGTATGGAGAAATCTGAACCACGCATACTGCCAGACAGCGATGGGCTATAGCTCCGAAAGTTCTTTCGGCGGCCTTCTGCCATCCGGCGATGTGGAGTTCGGAAGCTTTGTCGGATACATGGAGAGCCACGACGAGGAGAGAGCGTCTTACAAGCAGGCTGCCTATGGCGTGGCGGAGGTCAAGGGAGACATCGAGGCGAGAATGCAGAGACTCGAGCTGAATGCCGCCTTCTTCCTTACTGTTCCGGGACCTAAGATGATCTGGCAGTTCGGTGAGCTCGGATATGATACATCTATCGAGGACGGCGGAAGGACAGGCAGGAAGACTCCGCGCTGGGATTACCTCGATGTACCTGCAAGAAAGGCTCTCTATGACACATATTGCGGCCTCATCGGCTTCCGTCGTGACAATCCTGAATTCTTTGATGAGGATGCCTCGTTCTCATGGAAGGTCGGAACGAACGACTGGGAGAACGGCCGTATCATCACATGTACTGCCGGAAGCAAGTCTTTCGTCGTGGTAGGAAACTTCACTACTGCCGAGAAGACCCTGACAGTGGATATGCCGTCATCAGGAACCTGGAAGAATTATTTTGATTCGTCTGATACATATGGCGGAAGCACGGTTACCGTCAAGCTTCCTGCCGGAGAATTCATTCTTTTGACAAACTTTTAGGAAGTAGAAGTGAAAATATCTGGTTAAAGGCACGAAAACGGTCGTTTTTCGTGCCTTTAACTTTTTATATATGTCCGATCGTGTTTGGTCTGAGGATTGTTTGTCGGAAGTTCGAACGAATTTTGAAAAACTTAAAATTATGACGAACGATAGACAAATGGACAGATTCAGGCCGCTCAGATCGGTGCTGACAGTGGTGCCGCTGATCGTGCTTGCGCTCCTTGTAGGGCCGATGGCGCATGCACAGGGCGGATATACCGTGTCCGGAGTGGTGGTGGACGACATGGGCCCTGTCATCGGAGCGGCAGTCGTCGAACAGGGAACTTCCAACGGCACCTCTACAGGTCCGGACGGAAGCTACAGCCTGACGGTCACAGGGCCATCGGCTCTCGTGGAGATCAGCTGCATAGGTTATTCTTCCCAGACCTATGAGGCGGCGGCAGTACCGTCGACGGTGACCATGAAGGAAGACAACCAGTATCTTGATGAAGTGGTTGTCATCGGTTACGGAACCGTGAAGAAGGACGACATGACGGGATCGATAACCGCCATAAAGGCCGAGGACCTGAACAGAGGCGCCGTGGTGAATACCCAGGATATGCTGAAGGGAAAGGTTGCGGGCCTGCTGGTGACCCCCGGTGACGGAGGCCCCGGTTCCGGATCCCGGATCAGGATCAGAGGCTCGGCCTCGCTCAATGCCTCCAACGACCCTCTTATAGTCATTGACGGAGTGCCGGTCGCACAAGGTGCCGGCGGTGCCATGTCCAATCCTCTGGACCTCCTGAACCCGAATGACATAGAATCCTTCTCTGTGCTGAAGGACGCATCTTCTGCGGCCATCTATGGATCCAGAGCCTCTAACGGAGTGATCATCATCACCACGAAGAAAGGCAAGGGAATGAAGCCTCAGGTCTCATACAGCGGATCTTTCAGCGTTCAGCACGTATCTGAGAAAGTGCCGGTAATGACGGCCGGAGAACTCCGGGACTTCTATGCGAAGACATATCCGGCAGGTACCCAGACCGGCGACAGGATCGCGGAATTGACCGGAGATTCTCAGACCGACTGGCAGGACCTTGTGTTCCGTACGGCCTTTGCTACGGAGCATAATGTAAGCGTGTACGGCAACCTGAAGGACCGTATGCCGTACAGAGGATCGGTCGCTTACAGCGGACAGCAGGGAACCCTGCATGGAGCTTCTTATGACAGAGGGACGATCGATCTTACCGTCTCGCCGAATTTCCTTGACAAGCATCTCACATTAGACATCAATGCCAAGGGTGTGTATTCGTATTCGGACTATGCTGACGGAGGCGTCGTAGGCCGTGCAGCATTCTTCAACCCGACCATGGATCCGTACTGGCGCAATGCCGACGGCTCGATCGACTATACGACGACAAACGGCTACTGGAACTATGGAAACGGAAGAGGTGAGGCTTTCACACCTAATACGCTTGTCGGCCCGAGTCCTCTCTCACAATTGTATGACAATATAAGCGATGCGCATTCAAGCCGCTTCATCGGCCGTATCGCGGCGGATTACAAGGTGCATGGACTTGAGGCCCTGAGCTTCAATGTCAGCGCCGGAGTCGATGTGACCGCTACCGACTCCTACAACGGAGTCCGTCCCGGCTCGTTCCAGGCCTACGCCGACACGGACAACCTTCGTATAGGACAATACACCAAGGGCTACAATCTGAGCCGCAGCCAGCTTTTCGAGGCTTATGCCAGCTATAAGAACACCTGGGGCATTCACAGTCTGGACGCGCTTGCAGGTTATTCGTGGCAGAACAACTACTGGGCGAGCCACCATGTCAAGTATTTCAACATAACGCATGAGATCAACCTCAATCCGGGAGAGACGGCGGCAGAGAGGTATCTCTGGTACCGGAACGAAAACTATCTCGTCTCATTCTACGGACGTGTCAATTACTCGATTGATTCCCGTTATGTCTTCACCTTCACAGCCCGAGGTGACGGATCCAGCAAGTTCGCAAAGGCTCACCGCTGGGGCTTCTTCCCTTCCGGTGCCTTTGCATGGAACATTGCCCAGGAACCTTTCATGAAAGATGTCAGGGAAGTCTCGACCTTGAAACTGCGCCTTTCCGCCGGACTTACCGGACAGCAGGACGGCATCGGTGACTATGTGCACCTTGCCAGGTACAGCAGGTCCAACGACCCGTCATACCGGTACAACATGGGTGACGACGGCTTCATGGATACCCTGACTCCGCAGGCTTACGATCCTATGATAACATGGGAGACGACCATGACATACAACATCGGTCTCGATTATGGCTTCTTCGGAGACAGACTTACAGGTAGTATAGATGCGTATGTTCGTGATACAAAGGATCTTCTGAACTCGGTGCAGGTTCCTATGGGCTCCAATTTCGGCAACCGTCTGATGACCAATATCGGATCCATCCGCAACCGCGGCCTTGAGTTCGCGGTCAGCGGCGTGCCGGTGCAGACCGGCGACTGGAGCGTGCAGCTCGGCTTCAACGGCACCTTCCAGGACACTGAGTTCACAAAGCTGAACCCTACTGAGGACAGCAGCTACTACATAGAGACGGGCAACATCTCCAAGGGCACGGGAGGCTATCTCTGCCGTCAGATGGTAGGTTATGCCCCATATACCTACTACACCTATCAGCAGAAATATGATGCCGACGGCAGGCCTCTCCAGAATGAATTCGTTGACCGCAATGATGACGGAGTGATCACTGAAGCGGACAGATACATGACCGGGAAAAGCGTCTCGCCGAAATTCTTCTATGGCCTGAATATGAAGGTGACGTACCGCAACTGGGATTTCGGCCTTAACGGACACGGTTCGGCAGGCACATGGGTTTTCAACGACTTCGCCTCGGCAAATTCGACGGCAAGCCTTGATCTGAATGCAGGAAACCTTCCTAACCAGGCAATACTGGTGAAGAAGACCGGCTTCACGGCCCCGAATGACGCGCGTCAATGGTACTCGGACTACTTCCTTGAAAACGCGTCCTTCTTCCGCCTGGACGATGTCAATATAGGTTATACCTTCAGACGTATAGGACTCTGGGAGAGTGACATAAGGCTTGCCTTCGGAATGCAGAATGTCTTCATCCTGACCGGCTACAGCGGAATGGATCCGGAAGTCATGTCTGAGAACGGTATAGACGGGGCCTCATGGCCTCGCCCGAGGACATATTCGGTACGGGTGAACGTGACGTTTTAATTAAAATAAACAGTAGCAATATGAAAAAGACAATATATGCGATGGTTGCTGCAGTAATGGCGGCATCATGTGTCAATGACCTTGACACCCTCCCTCTGAACAAGACGGAGCCGATATCGGAATATGTATACGGGAACAACGAGACCGCATATCGCGAAGGTCTTGCGCGACTGTATTTCCAGTTCGTTTCCAATGACCTGACCGACCTTCAGGCTATGGACGGAGGCGCATCGGAGCTGATCCGTGCCTTCTGGTCCGTGCAGGAGACGACGACCGATGAGGCGAAGTGCTCGTGGGAAAACGATGCATGGGTACGTGCCTTGAATACAAACACATGGACCGAAGTTCAGAATGATGCGGTCTATGCTGTCTATGTGCGTACTCTTCAGGGAGTTGCGTTTGTCAATGAATACCTCAGGCAGACTGCCCCGGAAAAGCTGAAGGACAGGGGAGTCGCGGCCGATCTTGCGGCGAAGATAGATGTATACAGGGCGGAGGCCCGCTTCATCAGGGCCTACCTCTACTGGATGGCCTTGGACTGCTTCGGCAGCGTGCCGTTCACTACCGAGAAGTCTCCGTTCGGAGGCACGTATTTCCCGGCACAGGCAACCCGCTCCGATATCTTCGACTTCTGCGTCAGCGAACTGACCTACCTGAAGTCGGCGGACAGCCCGATGCTTGCGGCGCGTGCGGTCTACCCGCGTGCCGACAAGGGTGCTGCGGCCGGCCTTCTGGCCCGCATGTACCTGAACTCCGATGTCTACACGGGTGTCGGACGCTATGCCGAGGCGAAGGCCGTATGTGAGGAGATCTTCAATATGGGCTACTCCCTCAGCCCGTCATATGCCGCCTTGTTCCGCGGCGACAACGGACAGAACAATCAGGCCCGTGCCGAGATGCTCTGGGCTGTGGACTACAGCGATGACAATACGGAATCATACGGAGGCTCTACCTATCTGCTTGCAGCGACCCTGGCCTCTACCGACATCACGGACTTCACCCGTCCGAACGGCCAGCGCAACGGATGGGCAGGCCTGCGTACTCCTTATGAGTTTGTGGGCAGGTATTTTGACGTAAGTGACGCCGATTATGAGACCGGCGCATACAATGTCACTGATGACAGAGGAAAAGTGTTCTATATCAAGGGCAGGTCAGAGTCGATGGAGGGGGCGCTGTATTCGTTCATGAACGGATGGTCGTGCCTGAAGTTCAATAACATACCTCATGATCAGACCGACGGGTCGTATCTGTCTGTCTCAGCGACAAAGGACTTTGCCGATGTAGACTTCCCGATGATCCGTCTCGGAGAGATATATCTGATCTACGCTGAGGCATGCATGCGTCTGGGCGTACCTTCCGAGGCCATGCCGAAACTGGCGGAACTCTCGGAAAGGGCCGGAGTCTCGCCGCCTGCCGGAATCACAGAAGACTACCTGGTCGCGGAGCGTGCCCGCGAACTCTTCTGGGAAGCCCACCGCCGTACCGACCTGATCCGCTTCGGACTGTATGAAACGTCAGCCTATCTCTGGCCTTACAAAGGCGGAGATTCCTATCAGGGACAGGCCTTCCCGGCCTACAAGTGCATCTTCCCGATTCCGCCGACGGAACTCGCTGCAAACGACGCACTTGTGCAGAATCCCGGTTATGCCGTCCGGAGCAAGTAATGATTCGTCACGAAAAACCCGCCGTTCATCGGAAAACTTCAAGCAATTCATCCAATATATGAAAATATATTGGATTTTCTTCGTATATTCGTAGGATGTGTCAATCCGCACAGATGAATGCAAAACATGATTGAATTATGAAGATATTTTTTAAGAGTTTTCTGATGGGTGCAATAGCAGCTGCCGCTTTGGCGTCGTGCGCTTCAGACGGTACGTTTGCAGTGCCTGAAGCTCCGCTTGAGGAGTGTGTGTACATGGGTGACAGGACAGAGTTTTCAGTATGGGTTCCGGATGCGGATGCCGCTCAGCTGAGGCTTTATCATTCTGCTTCAGACGAGGCTGCCTTCAAGACCGTGAACATGAAGAAGTCCAAGGACGGACTTTGGAAGGCGGCGGTCAAGGAGGACGTGAAGGGTGCGTTCTATACCTTCCAGGTCCAGAAGGACGGAAAGTGGCTCGAAGAGACTGCCGGCATCGCTGCTAAGGCTGTCGGAGTGAACGGATGGCGTGGCGCTGTCGTTGACTGGGACGAGACCGATCCTGAGGGATGGGCCGAGGACGTGAGCCCGAAGGTGAAGCCTTCGGACATCATCGTCTACGAGCTCCAGCACAGGGATTTCTCGATCCATGAGACATCCGGCGTCGGCAATAAGGGAAAGTACCTTGCTCTCACCGAGGAAGGCACAAAGAACCCTGACGGTCTTGCAACAGGCATCGACCATCTCAAGGAAATCGGCGTGACATACGTCCAGCTTCTTCCTTCGACAGACTTCGCGACCATCGACGAGACCCGTCTCGAGGACAATGTCTACAACTGGGGATATGAACCTCTCAACTACAATGCTGTGGAAGGTTCTTTCTCGACTGACCCGTACAACCCTGTAACACGTATCAAGGAGTTCAAGCAGATGGTCCAGGCCCTCCACAAGGCAGGCTTCCGCGTGATCCTTGACGTCGTCTACAACCATACTACCAATGCCGCCAATACAGGCTTCGAACGCACTATGCCGGGTTATTTCTACCGCATGCGTGAGGACGGCACCTTCTTCGACGGCTCGGGCTGCGGCAACGAGACCGCATCGGAGCAGGAAATGTTCCGCAAATACATGATCGAGTCGCTTGAGTGGTGGATGAAGGAATACCATATCGACGGCTTCCGCTTCGACCTCATGGCGATCCACGACATCGATACGATGAACGAGATCAGCGAGCGTCTGCATGCCATTGATCCTGACGTCGTGATCTACGGAGAGGGATGGGCTGCAGGTGCCCCCGCATATCCTGCAGAGCAGATCGCCCTCAAGGCAAATACGCATATGCTCGACAAGGTCGGAGCATTCAGCGACAATATCCGTGATGCTGTCCGCGGACCGCTCGGCTGTGAGAATGCAGGCTTCATGGACGGAGTAGCCGGCAACAAGGCGAACGTGCAGTTCGGTATCGCCGGAGGCGTGGAACATCCGCAGGTTACCGTAGAACGTTGGACGAACAACCCGCTCCAGCACGTAAGCTACGTGAGCTGCCACGACGACCACTGTCTGCGTGACCGTCTCGAAGAGGCTACCAAGGCTTCCGAGAAGGAGCGTCTGGCGATGGTGAAGCTCGCCCAGACAGCAGTCTATACTTCGCAGGGAATCCCTTTCATCTTCAACGGAGAGGAACTCTACCGCCATAAGCAGGGCGTCAAGAACAGCTACAACCAGCCTGATGAGATCAACGCCATCGACTGGACATACAAGACAAAGTACAAGGATCTCGTCGACTATTATGCAGCCCTCGCTGCGATCCGCCATGCGCACCCGGGCTTCTGCCTCGGCGATGCCGACCTCGTGCGTGAGAAACTGCAGTTCATCGACGTGGACGATCCTTGCGTGGTGGCATTCCGCATAAGCGGCCTTGAAGGCATCGACTCGGCCAAGTCTCTCACCGTCCTTCTGAACGGTTCGAAGAAACTTGCCACTGTGGCCATTCCTGAGGGCAATTACACTGTACTTGCAAGAGGAGGCAAGGCCGACCCTGACGGTATCACAGCATATTCCGGCAACTGGATCACAGCCACACCAACCTCCGCAACGATCCTTGCTGAAAACTGATGTAAGGTCACGAGCAAAAACAGCCGAAAATACACTTGATATGAAGATAATATTTGCAATTTTAGCTGCCTTCCTGGCAATTTCATGCGCCAGCGAGCCGAAGCTCGAGCAGCAGCCACTCGAAAACTCAGTGGTCTATGAGATGAATGTACGTCAGTACACACCTGAAGGCACATTTGCTGCCGCACAGAAAGAACTTCCTCGCCTTGCGGAAATGGGCGTGGACATCGTATGGCTCATGCCTATCTATCCTATCGGAGTCGAGGGCCGCAAGGGAACCCTCGGATCATACTATGCAGTCAAGGATTACTGCGCAGTTAACCCTGAATTCGGAACGCTTGAGGACTTTGACAACTTTGTTGCAGAGGCTCACAGGCTCGGCCTCAGGGTCGTGATCGACTGGGTGGCGAACCATACTTCGCCGGACGCAGTCTGGGAAAGCGGCAAGCCGGCGGACTGGTACGAGCGTGATGCGGAAGGAAACACAACATTCACGGCAGACTGGTCTGACACTGCAAACCTCAATTATGATAACAAGAATGTCTGGACCGGAATGCAGGCTGCCCTCCGTTTCTGGATGGAGCGTGGCATCGACGGATTCCGCTGCGACATGGCATGCGAGGTGCCGCTCGAGTTCTGGCAGGAGACTATTTCAGGCCTCCGTGCGGACTATCCTGAAATGTACTGGCTTGCAGAAGGCGAAGAGCCTCTTCTCCACAGTCTGTCAGGCTTCAATGCGTCATACTCTTGGGAACTTCATCATATGATGAACGCCATCGCGCGTGGCGAGAAGAATATTCCTGAGCTCCTCGAGTACATTCAGAAGGATGCGGAAAGACAGCCGGCCGATGCCTTCCGTCTCATGTTCACTTCAAACCATGACGAGAACTCATGGGCAGGAACAGAGTTCGAGAGAATGGGCGACGCAGCCAAGCTCATGGCAGTCCTCACCTTCACTCTTCCTAACGGACAGCCTCTGATCTACACCGGCCAGGAGATGGGCTGGAACAAGAGATTCGAGTTCTTCGAGAAGGATCATATTCCGGCATGGGAGAAGAACGAGTACTATGATTTCTATAAGTGGCTCATCGGCATCCGTCATGACAATCCTGCTCTTGCAGCAGGCGGCAAGGGTGGCAGCTTCGAAGTCGTTTCGGCAGACGACAGCGTTCTCGTGTTCACCCGCACTCTTCCTGACAACAAGGTGACCGTAAAGGCAGAGCTCAAGGCTCCATGGTCATACGAAATAACAGCTGAATAACTCTGAACAAAACATTATGATAAAGAAAGCAATAACAGCAATAGCTGCAGCAGCCCTTCTGGCTGCATGCTCGGGCCCGGCTTTCGATCCTTCATCAGTTGCTGATGCGACCAAGGAGCAGGTTACCCGCGTCGAGCCGCTTTCATGGTGGGTCGGCATGAAGACCGATCTCCAGCTCATGATCAATGGCGCAGGAATCTCAGAATATGATGTCGCGATAGAAGGCGGCAAAGGCGTTACTGTAGAGAAGGTCAATAAGGCGGAAAGCCCGAACTACCTCTTCGTGGACGTGAACGTCGCTCCGAATGCACAGCCCGGTACATACTACATCGTTTTTTCAAAGGACGGACAGTCATTCAAGTATCCGTACGAAATCGCGGCGCGCGAGGAAGGTTCTGCCGAGCGCAAGAGCTTCACGACGGCGGATATGGTATACCTCATCATGCCGGACCGTTTTGCTAACGGTGACCCGTCAAATGACTCTACCGACGATACGACCGAGGATGCAGACCGCTCGAACGGCAACGGCCGTCACGGCGGAGACATCCAGGGCGTCATCGACCACCTTGACTACATCAGCGAGCTCGGTGCGACATACATCTGGACGACACCATTCCTCGAGGACAACGATCCTCGCGGCTCATACCACGGCTACGCAGCTTCCGACTACTACCATATCGACTCACGCTTCGGATCGAACGAGCTTTACAGGACTTTTGTAGAGAAGGCAAGGGAGAAAGGAATCGGCATCATCATGGACATCGTCCCTAACCATTGCAGCTATGTGCACTGGTGGATGAACGATCTTCCGTTCCAGGACTGGATCCATCAGTTCCCTGAATATACCGGCACCAACGTAGCCTTCTCGACCAACATGGACCCGAACGCATCACAGAAGGACCTCTACATCCAGGAAAGCGGCTGGTTCGTCCCTACGATGGTGGACATGAACCTTGACAATCCGTACGTGCTTCAGTACTTCATCCAGTGGGGAGTATGGTGGATCGAGTATTCGGGACTTAACGGCTTCCGCGTGGATACATATCCGTACAATGAGAAGAACCCGGCTGCAGAGTGGTGCAAGGCCATCATGAACGAATATCCGAACTTCAATATCGTAGGTGAGTGCTGGACTTCGTCCATCCCTCAGCTCGCGTACTGGCAGGGCGGCAATGCCAACAAGGACGGCTTCGACTCGCACCTTCCTTCGATCATGGACTTCCCGCTCCATGACGCCCTTCGTGCAGCCCTCGCTGAGGACGAAGGCGGCTGGGGAATGGGCATGACAAAGGTATACGACATACTGTCCCATGACTTTGTCTATCACGACCTTTCGAAGATGCTCATCTTCCCTGGCAACCACGACACGGCCCGCATCGGTGACTGTGTGCGCAAGGATCCCCGTGCCCTCAAGCTCGCCATGACCATGATGGCTACCATGCGAGGCATTCCTCAGATCTTCGCCGGAGACGAGCTGATGTTCGTATCCAGCAAGCCTGACAACATAGGTGACCACCCGGGCCTCCGCGTGGACTTCCCTGGCGGTTGGGAGGGAGATAAAGTCGACCTCTTTACCGAGGAAGGCCGTAAGGCTCAGACTCATAACACTGACGGACAGAAGGTTGAGAAAGGACAGGCTGCTGAACTTTTCGACCATGTAAGCCGCCTCTTCCAGTGGAGGAAGACAGCAGATGTCATCCACAACGGAAAGACCATGCACTTCATGACCCGCGACAATACTTATGCGTATTTCCGTTACAACGACGATGCGGCAGTGTTCGTATACATCAACAACACCCTTGAAGACAAGAATGTCCCATGGTCTTACTATTCCGAGATCACCGAGGGCCTTCACGACGGCGTAGACGTCCTCACGGGCGAACCGTCCGAAGTGTCAGATGCGACAGTTGTCGCTCCTAAGACCGCACTGGTAGTCGAATATAAAAGGTAAGAGATTGGGGGAACTGTAACTGAAACAATAACAATAGAAGATATATGAAGAAGATCCTTTCAGCGATTGCTATCGCCCTCATGGCACTGGCCTGCGCCGCACCGAAGCAGGGCCCTGTGACCGACGTCCAGACCCTCAAGTCTCCGGACGGAAATATGGAGATGACTTTCCAGCTTTCAGCTGCCGGCACTCCTCAGTATGCACTCAATTATGGAGACACGAAGGTCATCCTGCCTTCAGACCTCGGCTTTGAGCTCCGTGGCGTCCTCAAGGCCCAGAAGCTCATCTATAACGCAGACGGTACGATCTCAAAGGAAGACCGCGAGCCTTGCAACTCATTCTATGACGGCTTTGCTGTCGAGAGCGTCGAGACTTCGACTTTCGATGAGACATGGGAGCCTGTATGGGGCGAGGAGGCACAGATCCGCAACCACTACAACGAGCTTCTTGTGAACCTCGTCCAGACCTCGACAGAGCGCAAGATGGCGATCCGTTTCCGTCTCTATGACGACGGTCTCGGCTTCCGTTACGAGTTCCCGTACCAGAAGAATCTCAGCTATTTCGTGATCAAGGAGGAGATGACTCAGTTCGCCCTCGCTGGTGACCATACGGCATGGTGGGTCCCTGGAGACTATGACACTCAGGAGTACAACTTCGTCGAGTGCCGCCTCAGCGAGATCAGCTCAAGGATGAAGGATGCGATCAACCCTAACGACTCGCAGACCCCGTATTCTGTAAACGGTGTCCAGACATCTCTCCAGATGCGTACCGATGACGGACTCTACATCAATATCCACGAAGCAGGTCTCCTCGACTATCCATGCATGCATCTCGAGCTGGATCCGAAGACCATGACCTTCACTTCCCATCTTACTCCTGACGCTCAGGGCTGGAAGGGACGCCTTCAGACTCCTTGCAACTCTCCTTGGAGAACGGTTCAGGTGGCTCCAAGTGCTACAGCGCAGCTCGCTTCACGTCTTGTCCTCAATCTCAATGAGCCATGTGCCCTCGAGTCTACAGACTGGATCAAGCCTGTGAAGTACATCGGTGTATGGTGGGAGATGATTTCAGGAAAGGGCTCATGGGCCTATACCGACGACTTCGCTTCTGTACAGCTCGGCAAGACAGACTATGCCTCGGCTACTCCTAACGGACGTCACTCTGCGAACAACGAGAAGGTGCGTCGCTATATCGACTTCGCGGCAGAGCATGGCTTCGATCAGGTTCTCGTCGAGGGATGGAATGAAGGCTGGGAAGACTGGGCGAACTGCAACAAGGACTATGTCTTCGACTTCGTCACTCCATATCCTGACTTCGATATCGAGGCTCTCAACAAATATGCGCACAAGAAGGGCGTGAAGCTCATGATGCACCACGAGACATCATCGTCAGTACGCAACTACGAGCGTCACCTCGACCAGGCTCTCGATCTCATGGACAAGTATGGATACAATTCGATCAAGAGCGGATATGTCGGTGACATCCTCCCTATCGGAGAGCACCATTACAGCCAGTCTCTGATCAACCATTATATGTATGTGGTGAAGAAGGCTGCCGAGCACAAGGTCATGCTCAACGGCCACGAGATGGTACGCCCTACAGGTCTCTGCCGTACATATCCGAACCTCATCGGCGCTGAGGCTGCCCGCGGTACAGAGTACCAGGCCTTCGGCGGTACGATGCCGCACCATGTCACGATCCTTCCGTTCACACGTCTCAACGGTGGCCCTATGGACTACACTCCTGGTATCTTCGTGATGGATCTCGCGTCAGTGACCGACGGCAGGAACCAGTCTTGGGTGAATGCGACGATCGCAAACCAGCTCGCCCTCTACGTGACCCTCTACTCTCCGCTCCAGATGGCGGCAGACCTTCCTGAGCACTATGAGCAGTTCATGGATGCGTTCCAGTTCATCAAGGATGTGGACATCGACTGGATCCAGTCCAAGTATCTCCTTGCCGAGCCGGGCGAATATGTTGTCATCGCACGTCAGGGCAAGAAGGATGGACAGTGGTTCTGCGGCGGCGTGACCGACGACCAGAAGCGCACTCTCGAAGTACCTATGAGCTTCCTCGATCCGGGCAAGACATACGAGGCGACCCTTTACCGCGATGCTGATGACGCGCACTACAGGAACAATCCTCAGGCATACGTAATCGAGAAGCTCGATGTGACGTCCGACACCGTTCTCCCTGTGACAATGGCTCCGGGCGGCGGCTTCGCAATCAGTTTCCAGCAGAAATAGCAGAAACAAAAAATCCAGCAGCACCTGCTGGATTTTTTGTTTCTGGTCGTAATATGTAAAGGGAAACCGGAAGGTGGGCGACCCTCACGGGTGGCGTAAATCAAACTTTATGCGAAAACTCCGGTTCCCCGTAAAAAGCAGATGACGCGGAACAATCCCCGTTACCGGTGGCCTTGCACAGCCAGACAGATAGGTGAATTGCCCGCGCCAAACGGCACGGACCACCTATCGCCCTATCTGTCTGAGAGAATGTGCAAGTTTCCGGTAACGACGATAGGGATCGGTATTTCAGTATCAAAGTTGAATAATTTTCAGCCTTATATATGCAAAGATAGGAATAATCTCGGATTATTAGTAAATTGCATATCATTTTGCCGAGTATATGAAGAAGATTCTTTCCATTGTATCCCTGTCGTGCATCCTGTCCGGCTGCTCGTTTCATTCAGTCCGTCGCTCCCTTGAAGATATCGAGTCATACATCATGGACCGTCCGGACAGCGCCCTTGTCGTCCTTGAGAACATGGACAGGGAACTGCTCGTTTCTAAGAGGGACCGGGCCCACCATGCCCTTCTGCACGCTATGGCTCTCGACAAGAACTTCATAGACGTCAGCGATGATTCTCTGGCCAGTACGGCTGTAGACTATTTCTCAAAGTATGGCCCTGAAAAGTATGAGGCCCGCTCGCTATACTACCTCGG
>JAGBCS010000073.1 GCA_017937885.1 Bacteroidales bacterium | reverse complement strand
CGTCAGGCAACAAAGGAGGCCGGCAAGATCGCTGGTCTTGAGGTTAAGCGTATCATCAACGAGCCTACAGCAGCTGCGCTTGCTTACGGTCTCGACAAGATGAACAAGGATATGAAGGTCGCTGTATATGACCTTGGCGGCGGTACATTCGATATCTCAATCATGGACCTCGGAGACGGCGTATTCGAAGTACTTTCTACAAACGGTGACACACACCTCGGAGGTGACGACTTTGACCAGGTGATCATTGACTGGCTCGCTTCAGAGTTCGCTGCGGAGAACGGCGGCATCGACCTCAAGAAGGACCCTATGGCCCTCCAGAGACTCAAGGAAGCTGCAGAGAAGGCTAAGATCGAGCTTTCAAGCCAGACTTCAACTGAGATCAACCTTCCTTACATCATGCCTGTTGACGGCGTTCCTAAGCACCTTGTGAAGACCCTTTCAAGAGCTAAGTTCGAGCAGCTTGCGGACAGCCTCATCCAGAGGACCATCGAGCCATGCCGCAAGGCTCTTCAGGACGCAGGTCTCAGCGCATCAGACATCAGCGAGGTTCTCCTCGTAGGTGGTTCGACACGTATCCCTGCAATCCAGGCAGTAGTAGAGAAGTTCTTCGGAAAGGCTCCTAACAAGAGCGTGAACCCAGACGAGGTTGTGGCTATGGGTGCGGCAATCCAGGGTGGTGTCCTTGCCGGCGACGTGAAGGATGTGCTCCTTCTCGACGTGACTCCGCTTTCTCTCGGTATCGAGACTCTCGGCGGCGTGATGACAAAGCTCATCGAGGCCAACACGACCATCCCTACCAAGAAGTCACAGGTATTCTCTACAGCCGCTGACAACCAGCCTGCAGTAGACGTGCATGTACTCCAGGGAGAGCGTCCGATGGCAAAGGACAACAAGCTGATCGGCAAGTTCATCCTTGACGGCATCGCACCTGCACCAAGAGGTGTTCCTCAGATCGAAGTGACATTCGATATCGACGCGAACGGTATCCTCAACGTGTCTGCAAAGGACAAGGCGACAGGCAAGGAGCAGAACATCCGCATCGAGGCATCATCAGGTCTTTCTGACGCTGAGATCCAGAGGATGAGGGACGAGGCAAAGGCCAACGAGGCTGCCGACCAGGCTGAGAAGGAGCGCATCGACAAGATCAACAATGCCGACGGAATGTGCTTCCAGACAGAGAAGAACCTCAAGGAGTACGGCGACAAGATCCCTGCTGAGAAGAAGACAGCGATCGAGGAGGCAAAGAACAAGCTCCAGGAGGCTGTAAAGGCACAGAACATCGCTGACATCGACAAGTACAACGCAGAGCTCGAGGCAGCATGGCATGCTGCATCAGAGGACATGGCTAAGGCTGCACAGGCAGGTCCTCAGCCAGGTGCACAGCAGGGTCCGTTCAACGGACAGGCAGGTCCTCAGGGCGGCGCTGACGACCAGGTGGACGAGCAGTAACGTCTGATCACTACATATTTCATAGCGGAGCATCGGTAGAATCTGATGCTCCGCTTTTTTCATCGTATGCAGGTTTTATGCGAAACATATTGGATTATGCATGACAATTGCTATATTTGTTGTCAATGAAAAACAGTTCATCATATACTTCGCTCCGATGGTGGCGTCTGACAGGATATTCCGGTCAGGCTCTTATGGTATGATGCTGTCATATTGAACAGGTATCATTTATCTATAATCGAAGACTGTCCGTACAAGACGGTCTTTTTTATTTTTATCCAGGGTTATGAGACAGAAGAGATTTTTCCTCACAGAAAGTGAGATTCCGACAAGATGGTACAACATCACTGCCGACATGAAGAACAAGCCGCAGACTATGCTGAATCCTGCGACAAGAGAGCCGGTTACAGTAGAGGATCTGTCAGAACTCTTCAGCGAGGAGTGCTCCAGACAGGAACTGAACATGACCGACAGGTGGATCGACATCCCGGAAGAAGTCAGGGAGAAATACACTTATTACAGAAGCACCCCGTTGGTCAGAGCCTACGGACTGGAAGAGGCATTGGGCACCCCGGCACATATATATTTCAAGAATGAAAGCGTCAGTCCGGTCGGATCGCACAAACTCAATTCTGCTCTTGCACAGGCGTACTACTGCAAGAAGGAAGGAGTCACGAACATCACGACTGAAACCGGTGCAGGTCAGTGGGGAACAGCGCTCGCATACGCTTCAAAGATATTCGGGCTGGAGAGCGCCGTATATCAGGTGAAGATCAGTTACGAACAGAAGCCCTACAGGAGAAGCATAATGCAGGTGTTCGGTGCACTCGTCACACCTTCACCTTCAATGTCCACACGTGCAGGCAAAGACATTCTGACAAAGTCTCCTAATTACCAGGGATCCCTCGGAACTGCCATCTCCGAGGCCGTAGAACTCGCCCGGATGACTCCGGGATGCAAATATACCTTAGGATCTGTAATGAGCCACGTCACCTTGCATCAGACAGTGATAGGCCTTGAGGCTGAAAAGCAGATGGAGATGGCCGGAGAATATCCGGACATCGTGATCGCCTGCTTCGGCGGAGGATCGAACTTCGGAGGCCTGTGTTTCCCGTTCCTGCGACATAACCTTTCCGGCGAAAGGCACACGAGGTTCATCGCCGCAGAGCCGGCCGCATGTCCGAAACTGACGGAAGGACGGTTTGAATATGACTATGGAGATGAAGCCGGTTACACTCCCCTCCTGCCTATGTTCACCCTGGGACATGACTTCAGGCCGGCAAACATTCATGCCGGCGGCCTGCGATACCACGGAGCTGGCGTCATAGCATCACAACTGCTGAAAGACGGCCTTATCGAAGCCACAGACATAGCACAGACGGAAGCCTTCAAGGCAGGATGCCTTTTCGCCGAAGCCGAAGGCATAATTCCGGCTCCGGAATCATGCCATGCCATCGCAGCCACCATCACCGAAGCGCTCAAGTGCAAGGAAACGGGAGAGGAAAAGACCATCCTGTTCTGCCTTTCCGGTCACGGCCTTATCGACATGACAGCCTACGACCAGTACCTCTCCGGCAACATGAACGACTTCAAAAAGCAGTGACAGAGTTTCACTCGCGTGTAGCACAAAACACTGAAACACAACAACTTAAACAAATATCCCGCAGGGCAGATCTTGCAGGATATTACTATTAAAATATTGACAGACAATAACTTACACTACACAATATTGATGAAACTTTAATTTTTGCCAAGAGAGAGGTTTTACATATCTTCGCAGACAGAAAAACATACGGGCATGAGAGGACTTATCATCATATTGACATCGGCACTCCTGCTGACGGGATGCGCACATGAAAGAGAGAATCATGAACGGCCGGACATCAGCATGGCGGCCGACAGTGCGGCATACATAGAGATGCTGGAGAAGGAGATCACGCAGAAGGTTCTTGAAAAGGAAAGGAACACAAGGACCATGATGCTGACCGTAATCATTCTGACTGTCATAGTCTCATCGGTGGCCGTGGACAGAATCGCCATATCCAGACGCAGGACCGAGATCAGGAACAAGTGGTTGAAACGCTATATCGAAAAACTGGAAAGGGAAATGGAGATGCTCTCAGGAATGAAAGAGGAAGGCGTTCTCAATGATGAAATGAAGGTGCTTCTGGAAGAAAGGCTCAATGTGCTCAACGGATTCATTACGGCCCATATTTCAGGAAACTGCTCTGAAAAGGCTAATGACGAACTGGAGAAACTGATGAGCGACAGAAACAGTTTCATCGAATCGACCCGCATGTCCTTCATCATCGGTCACCCGCGCTTCCTGGCATTCCTCAAAGAGAAGGGACTCAGTGACCTTGAAATAGGCTACTGCTGCCTTCACGCAATCGGACTCAGAGGCAAGGAGATCGTCGCCTACCTGAACAGCCGCAGTTACTACAATGCCAGCAGTGCCATAAGAAAGAAACTCGGACTTAGCGAACACGACACGAACATCAACCTATATATTCAGAAACTCCTGAAAGAGATTGACGAAGACACACCTGTAAAACCCTCGAAATCATGAGAAGCAGATTTGAAGATCCTATAAGCGGCATCCTTCTGGCCTTGGGAGGCTGTTTCGGAGGACTGGGTCTGTTCATCGCAGGATACGGCTCCACACCAGGAACCATCTTTATAATCATCCAGACAGTATTCATCGGCCTGTTCATATTCCGTTTCATCAGGATGTGGATGAACAAGGAGTACAATCCCCCGACACGATATCTGCCGTTTCTGAAACTCGCCGAGGCCGTATTATGGTTCCTCGTCATCATCATCTGGTGGGATGAAGTAAACAACAGGGACGAATTCTTCGGCATAGGCATAATGATCTTCCTTATGTTATACGGAGCCAAGGATGTCTATGATGCCATAAAACTCATAATAATGAACAAAAACAGATAACCATGGATTTCTGGGATATCGTATACACATTCATCATTCCTGCATTGGCCGGAGGCATCCTCGGGCCAATATATGCCAGATGGTTCCGATGGTGGCGCAGGAGCCTGAAGCAGAAGAACGCTAATAACTGAATTTCAGGCCAAGATAGAAGCAGCGAGGGGCAGACGGTCCATAGATGTAGCCGGAATCGCGGTCCGGGCCCTGATCAAAGTCGTTCTGGAAGGCATTGAAGATATTCTGGACACCGGCATTGAGCTGAAGCTTTAGGTTGCTGTAAAGCTTGAAGTCATATGCGGCCTTGAAGTTCATATCAAAGAATCCCCTCGTTGTTTCAGTACGGTTGGCCTCGATCCAGCCGGCGTGGTGCTCGACGAGCATGCTTCCCGTATATGTTCCGCTCAATGAGAGCATGAACTGCTTCGAAGGGTTGTATGATGTCACGAAATATCCGTAGAAATCCGGAGTTCGGAACATCTGCGTCGTTGCCTCGACATCATCCGCCCATGCATGGGCCTCCTTGTAGTTCGAGCGCTGCAGCGTCACACCAGCCTGCATCTGCCACTTGCTCTTCCATGCGAGCTTTCCTTCAATATTTCCTCCGAAGACTTTCGCTCCGGACTCGTTTCTGCGTTCCTTTATCAGCACACCGTCCTCGACTCCGATCTCAGTAAGTGCAAAGACGTCTGAGAGATCCGTGTAAAAACCTTCAAGCAGAAGGTTTCCCTGCCAGTCTCCCCAGGAACGGTACATGTCGGCAGAAAGGCTGAGGCTCTGCGACTTCTCGACCTTGAGGTCGTCTGCCAGGCGGATCATGGACACTATGCCTCCGACATTGTCGATATGAAGGTCCTCGTCAAATGCCTGAGGTGCACGGAAGCCATATGAATAGCTCGCACGAAGATTCACATTCTTCGTAGGATTATATCGCAGGTTAGCGCGAGGGCTGAAAATGATGCCATCAATCAGATTATGCTTGTCCAGACGACCTCCGAGCAGGAAGCTCCATTTCTCATTCTTCCACTCGTTCTGCACATATGCGCTGGCAATACGCACCATCTGGTCAGTCACACGGTCATATCCCCACATATTGTCCTCCAGATGATCCTGATTGTACTCCAGTCCGACAGTCAGGTCTGCCGGCATGAAGAAGCAGAATGGCATCTTCAGCACGTACTGGCTTCCGATCACCCACGTAAGATCGTGAGTCTCTCCATATGCATTCGGATCCATTCCGGCTCCGTAATAACTTTCGCGGTCGATATGCTGAAGAGAGGCAAAGATATTCAGATGCTGCATCTGATCGGGAGCGAACCAGTCGTATTTGAGCGAACCTGTGTTGATGCTGTGACGTACCTGCTCGGCAATCATCACCTCGTGAGGAGGCAGATGCAGATTGTCTCCTCCGCGGCGGTACTCCTGCAGATGATGGTATTCAGCCGTCACTTTGCTGTACAGGCCGGTCTTGAGATAGCCTCTCATTCCGAGTGTCTGGCCGCTCATTTCCGTCAGTTCGGTGAACCCGTCTCCGTCATGGTCATATCCATCCTTCTGACGGTTCTGCCCGAACACAGCAAGTCCCATCTTGTTGTCTTCAGTCACGATGGAAGCATTGAGCGAAGTGTTGTTGTCGAAGGCTGAAGTGCCGTTTATGCTGCTTATCGTATGCGAAAGCGACGCTGAATTCCTGACAGGCTCCTTCGTAATGATATTGATGGTTCCCGCTATGGCCGACGATCCGAACAGAGCGGAACCACCGCCACGCATCACCTCCACCCTGTCCACCATATTGGCCGGCAGCTGCTCGATGCCATATACTCCGGCAAGGGCGCTGAATATCGGACGGGAATCTATAAGTATCTGGGTATAAGGGCCGTCAAGGCCATTGATACGGACCTGCTGATAGCTGCAGTTCTGACAATTATTCTCGACTCTTACTCCGGGCTGAAAGCTCAGTCCCTGAGAAAGGGATGTCGCATTGACTTTGTCATATGTCTCCATATCGACGACATTGACCAGAGTCGGAGCCATCATTCTGGTAGTCTCGCTTCTGTTGGCCGAGACCACGACTCCGTCCAGCATGACGTTATCCTCCTCTACAAAGAAGTTCACTTCAAGAGAGACGCCGTCTTTCAGGACGATTTCCTTCATCTCCGTCTTGTATCCGACTCCTGACACCTGAAGGATGAAGGTACCCTCCGGGAGATGCTCGAGAAAATAGTGCCCGCTGTCGCCGGTAGTCGTACCTACGGTCGTCCCCTTCAGAGAGACGACAAGAAACGGTACATGTTCCCCTGTATTCCTGTCCAGTACGTGTCCATGAACGGATGCTTCCGAATACTTACGGTCTGCAGATAATGCAAAAATGGGCACGAGAAGTGCCCAAAGAATCAAAACGATCGTCTTCTTCATCTTTATCTTTTCACTTTTCGGAGCGCAAAGATAATGCTATCGGAAGACCCCTGCAATAACCACTTGTTGGTATTTGTCAGTCCTCAAGTTCGCAGCCGGTAAAGAAGAAATCCTTTTCCGCCTTGTCCTTAGGAAAGCAGAAATAAGTCATCTCGCACAACGAGCACACCTTGCCTTCATAGCTGAGAGTAGCATCGATGATGGCGAAGTTGCGTTTCATCTCCCTGATATGGCCTCTGACCTCGATCTTCACCCCATCCCCGGTCGGAACAGGATGACGGTACTTCATGTTCAGGTTGGTTGTCATGCCGGCTGTCTGAAGTTTCCTGTTTATCAGCCAGCCTCCAAGTTCGTCCATCAGGGTCGCCTGGATGCCACCGTGAAGGGTCTTGAGCCAGCCCTGATAATTATCTCCCGACTCCCAGATGCATACCAGATCATCGGCATCCTCATAGAACTCCATCTTGAGTCCAAAAGGATTCTGCGGGCAGCACGCGAAACAGTTATACCCCTGTTCCTCCAGTCCCAGATACGGATTCCTTATCTTCTTCATGATTCCAGCCGGATTATTCGGCTGCCTTGAGGCGCTCGGCGTTCTCGGCGATCTGGAGCTGGTCGAGGACTTCCTGGATGGCTCCGTCCATGAAGACCGGAAGGTTGTACATCGTATAGTTGATACGGTGGTCGGTCACACGGGACTGAGGATAGTTGTAGGTACGGATCTTTGCGGATCTGTCACCACCTGCGACCATGGTCTTTCTCTTTGCCGAGATCTCCGAGAGATACTTCTCATACTCAAGGTTATACAGACGTGTACGGAGCTCGGCGAGAGCCTTGTCGAAGTTCTTGAGCTGCGACTTCTCGTCCTGACACTGCACGACGAGTCCTGAAGGGATATGGGTCAGTCGGATAGCTGAATATGTAGTGTTCACAGACTGGCCTCCCGGACCTGAAGAACAGAAGGTATCCTTACGGATATCGTTCATGTTCAGCTCGATATCAAACTCATCAGCCTCAGGAAGGACTGCAACCGAAGCTGCGGAAGTATGCACGCGGCCCTGAGTCTCAGTCTGAGGCACACGCTGCACGCGATGTACTCCGGACTCATACTTGAGGACTCCATACACGCCATCTCCCGACACCTTGCAGACGATTTCCTTGAATCCGCCTGCCGCGCCTTCCGCCTGGCTCGTCACTTCCATCCTCCATCCGCGGGTCTCGATGTACTTCGAGTACATGCGGAAGAGGTCGCCGGCGAAGATAGCCGCCTCGTCTCCACCCGAACCGCCACGGATCTCGAGGATAGCGTTCTTGCTGTCCTGAGGGTCGGCAGGAATCAGAAGGAGCTTGATCTTCTCCTCCCACTCAGGAAGCGTAGGTTCGATCTCCGCAATCTCCTCCTTCGCCATTTCCCTGAGGTCCTCATCCTTCTCCGTAGCAAGAATCTCCTTTGCCATCTCATAGTTCTCAAGAATCCTCTTGAATTCGTTTCCAGCCTCGATGATAGGAGTCAGTTCCTTGTACTCCTTGTTCAGCTGGACGAACTTCTTCATATCAGAGATGACTTCAGGATCAGAAAGCTGTCCCTGAAGCGACTCGTATTTCTCCTGAAGGCCCATTACCTTCTCCAAAAGTGAATTTTCTGCCATATATTTCTGTTCTTTATCTTATCTTCCTTATCCAGCAGCGCCTGCGGAGCCATAGCTCGTGCTCATAACGTGCCCATACGTTCACGGCACTGTTGGTCTCTATCTGAGGATTAGCCAGAGCCCATTTAGCTCCGCAATCCCTGTACTGCTTTGCCATCATTCCATGAAAGACGGCTGAAATGCCTGTGTTCTGCCATTTCGGCGCCGCCCCTTCGAGCATCAGGTCAATATGCGTGAAGTCATTCATTGCCTTCATCACATGGTACCACCCGAAAGGGAAAAGGCTTCCCTTCGCCTTCTGCATCGCCTTCGACAGGCAAGGCAGGGAGACCGCAAACGCCGCCACATCATCATCCTCGTCCATTATCACACAGCAGAGTCTTCCGTCCAACTGTCCTATGATCTGGTCAATCTCCTCCTCTATCTCCTCCTGCGTGAACGGAATGAAGTTGTACACCGTTCCGTCATAACACTCGTTGTATGTCCTGAAGAACTTCCGCACCACATCGCGATCCTTCTTCAATGCATCGAAATCGGCCACCCTGAGGTTATACTTCCTCATGAGACGGTCGGCAATCGCCTGCATCCTGTCATCCACACCCTGATCTGCCGGCATCATGTACTGTATCCAGTCGCATTCCTTCACGAAACCGAGCCTGTCCATGATGTCCACATAATAGGGATGGTTGTAAAGGCACGAAAACGGAGCCAGTCTGTCAAATCCTTCGACCAGCATTCCCTGACGGCCTAAAGTATTGTAAAACAACGGTCCATGTATCTCTTCCATACCTTGAGCCTTCGCCCATTCCTCCGCCGCCGCAAACAAAGCTTCCGCCACCTCGATGTCGTCTACAAGATCGAACCATCCGAACCTCACTCTGCGTTTACCGTACTTTTCGTTGTATCGCGGATTTATCATCGCGCAGATACGGCCGACAATATGTCCTTCGGTATCTTCCGCGAGCCACATCTTCCTGACGCAATACTTCAGCGATGCGGCACGCATCAGTTCATGCTCCTGCCCCTTATGTAAAGGCGGAACATACTGGGCGCAGCCCT
>JAGBCS010000072.1 GCA_017937885.1 Bacteroidales bacterium | reverse complement strand
TCCCGAACCAGGGTGTGGGCAGGGAGTGTCTTTGAATCGAGAATGGGAGAGTGTAAGAACAAATGTGGAGGGAAATGTATATATTTGCAGTATGAAACATGAAATCAGAATCAATGGAATCGAGGACCTGGACAGGGCAGCTGCCGAATTCCTCGAGAAGATAGGGGACAATACTCTTGTGGCGTTCTATGCGCCGATGGGATCGGGCAAGACTACATTCACGACGGCAATATGTCGTGTGCTTGGCGTTACGGATCCGGTCGGCTCTCCGACCTTTGCCATCGTGAATGAGTATATGCGTGCAGACGGCGATCCGATGTATCATTTTGATTTCTATAGGATAAACAAGCTGTCGGAGGCTCTTGACATCGGCCTGTACGATTATCTTGACAGCGGATGTCTATGCATCATGGAGTGGCCTGAAAATGTCGAGGATCTTCTTCCGGAGGAGACTCTCAAGGTCACGATCACGGTCAATCCCGACCAGTCAAGGACCTTGTCCTGGTAAAGAAAAAGGACTTAGAGTCTCACTCTAAGTCCCATTTCGAATCCCAGCATAAGAGGCTGGGCTGTTCTGATGCTTTTCGGCTGCCCGTTACTGAAGTAGTAACGGAGGCTTGGATCGATATAGAGTCCGAGGTGCTGCCCCAGCAGGAATTCTACGCCGATGCCGACGTTCGCCGAGAGCTGCACTCCCTTCACCTTTTCTGTGTATACGACCTCTGTACCGATGAGGTCATATTTGTCTGAAATACATTTTTCCGCAGTTCCTCCGGCATATGCATAGAAGTTCATATGCTCGCTGTCGAGGACATTGTAGTATACGTTTACCGGAATACCGATGTACTGCTGGCTGTTCCTGATGTCAGAAGAAATGGACTTGTCGATGACACCTGTCTGGCTGACTTCAGTATAGCTTCCGTAGAATCTTCTGGTCAGGAGGGAATAGTTCACACCGATTCCCAAAGACCACTTTGGAGTGAAGTCAAGTTTCACACCCAGACCTGCAGAGAGCGGAAGACCGTACGTCGATTCGTTGCTTGTCTCCTTGATGCCGGTCTTCGGCGGCGCAGTCGAAATTGTAGGCTGTCTGCCGAATGCTCCTCCCGCCTTGTTCTGTGAATTGTTTGTCCCTGTTATTCCTGAAAGGACGATGGCGGTCTTGACGCCTTGCTTTCCATTGCCGGAGACGGTCTCGTCTTCAGGCCACTCTTCCGGGAAAAGATCGTTCTGACTGACAGCTTCTTTGACAGGCTCGGTCTTCTCTACCGTTACAATGGCATCAGCATCATCAGATTGCTGCGGCACTGACACTTCAACTGGCTTTACTTCTTCAATTATCTGCCTCGCCTCAGCCACTTCGTCTTCTGCATCTGCCAGCAATGCTGGCGTAGCATTGCGTGAAACCTCCGCTGAAAATTCTTCTGTGATCTCTACCTGCACTTCTTCAAGTACCGGTGCAGCCGGTGTCTTCTCGACGACAGCGATCATGTCGCTGCCTGCCGGTGCCGGCACGAAATCCCCGCTGTCACCCCGGTTCATGAAAACACCGACTGCAACGGCCGCCGCTGCTGCCGCTGCAATCGCAGATCTTCTGAACCAGAGTACAACAGGCCTTCTGGCATTTACTCTGTCAATCCTGTCAAGCTCCTTCGAAATGCCCTCCCACACACGCTCTGGAACTTCTTCCTCGGCCTGTGAGAGAATCGATCTCAACAGAGTGTCAGTATCTTCTATATTGTGCTTATCGTCAAACATTTTCTATCTCCTTTATCTTGTTCTGAAGCCAGGCTCTCGCTCTGCTGAACTGCGTTCTTGACGTCGTCTCGCTGATTCCCAGCATCTCTCCGATCTCCTTGTGCGAATATCCTTCTACGGCGTACATGTTGAATACGGTCCTGAACCCGGGCGGAAGCGATGTCACCAGCTTCATCAGTTCCTTGTATCCGATGCTTTGAAGCTGAGTCGTGGTCTCGGTCTTCAACCCTCTGGCGGCATCCAGTTCGTCGCTCATCTTGAGGGCATCCTTCTTCCTGAGATTCATAAGGGCAGTAGTGACAAAGATCTTTCTGGCCCAGCCTTCAAAGGATCCTTCTCCCTTGTAGCTGTCAAGTCGCGTGAACAACGTCACGAATCCGTCCTGAAGGACATCTTCGGCGAGAACCCTGTCGCTGACGTACCGTATGCATAAAGGGAACATACGGGGCGCGAGACGGTCATATAAGGCCTTCTGGGACGCCCGATCTCCTTTTATGCATGATTCAATCAGCTTTAAATCAAAGGTTTCTGCCACTTCGGTATCATTTGGGTCCGGAAGGTCCGACAATTGTTCATGCGCTGTATAGATGCATTCCGGTCCCTGAATGTTGCATCTGCGCGACTTTTTTTCCAAACTTATGCATTTTTCCCGAATTAGAGTATTATTTTTGTATGTTTTCTCCGATTTCTGTTTTCGGAGACATTTATACCGCTATGAGAAAAACAATAAAGACGCTTCTGCTGGCATGGGTGCTCGTGCTTGTCGCCGTACCGGATGTGCATTCGCAAGAATCACGCCCGGGGTCTGCGAACGAGAACCTGATAATCTCGGCAGTCACCAAATACAATGATAAGGATCTGGAGGGGGCGAAGGCAATTCTTACTGCCGTCCTTGCTGAGGATGCAGAGAATGATGCCGCATGGTATTATCTTGCGATGACGTCCCTTGAGGAAAGGAATGCCGCCGAGGCGGAGGAATTCCTGAAGAAGGCCGTAGAACTGGATCCGCAGAACTTCTGGTACCGTTACAAGCTCGCGCGGCTTTATGCTGTGACGAGCCGTCAGGAGGTCACCGTCGACATGTACGAGAAGCTTCTTGAGGATTTTCCGAAGAAGAGCGATCTGTATTTCGATCTGGTCGAACTGTATTCTGCCCAGGGAGAGTACGAGAAGTCCCTCGAGACGATGAAGGAGGTGGAGACGGTCTTCGGAATGACAGAAGCCATAGCGATGTACCGGTTCAATCTGCTTCGCAGGATGGGTCGGCACGAAGAGGCATACGAGTCGCTGGAGGTATATAATAAGGAGTTCTCCTCTCCTTCTGTCCTGACCACTCTGGCCGATTACCAGATGGCGATGTATAATGATTCGACGGCTTTGGCCTACTACGATGAGGCGCTTGATATGGCTCCGGATTATTCGCCGGCTCTTCTGGGCAAGGCTGAAACGCTGAGGATGACGAGGAAATATGATGAGTATTTCGACGTGCTCGACCGCTTCGTCACTTCGTCTGACAGTCCGGCAGGTCCTAAGAGCGAATATCTCATGGCGGTTGTGCAGAGGACTGATCCGAAGTTCATCAGGTCGTTCATGCCTCAGCTTGACAGCGTGATGAACAAGGCGCTTGAGGTGCATCCCCAGGACAGCACGATGCTTCAGCTGGCCGGAGTATATTACTATTCTACCGACCGCAAGGGAAAAGCGAAGGATTATTTCAAGGAAAACGCAGAAGTCTTTCCGGAGAGTTTCTCTGCAAGCGCCAACTATGTGGAGTTCCTGATGTTCGCGGAAGATTGGAAGGCTTTGTCGGAAGAGGGCCGTGCGGCGTATGAGCGTTTTCCGCAGGAGACGACATTCCTTGAGATGGCCAGCGTAGGTGACTACAACCTCAAGGAATTCGACAAGGTGCTTGATATATGTGCAAAGGTGCTGGAAGTCGCCCCGAACGACAGTTCCAAGACGTTGCGCGCGTGGTCTACGATGGGTGACATATACCATCAGCAGGGCGATGACAAGAAGGCCTATAAGGCTTATGACAAGGCACTTAAGATAAATCCGGACTATGTCTACGTCCTGAACAATTATGCATATTACCTGAGCATGGAGGGGAAGAATCTGAAGAAGGCCTACAGTATGAGCAAGAAGACGATAGAGGCCGAGCCGGACAATGCGACTTACCTCGATACGTTCGCATGGATCCTGTATCTTCAGGGGAAGCCTCTTGAAGCAAAGCCGTTCTTCAAGCATGCAATGCTGTATGGCGGTAAAGACAGTGCCGTAATACTTGACCATTATGCAGAGGTCCTGTATGCTCTCAAGGAGTATGACATGGCTTTCGTGTACTGGAATCTTGCGAAGCAGAAGAACACAGATGGGGATATCCCAGACCTTGAAGAGAAGATACAGCAGCGGAAGGCTGCCGTTAACAGACAATAAAAAAAAGTGATGCACCGTCGCCTGAAACATATTATAATCGCCGTCATCTGTTTGTCGGCCTCAGCCGTACTTCATGCGCAGAATACAAAAGCGCAGGAGGAGAAACGCGCGCGACTTGAAAAGGAGATTGCGATAATCGACCGTCAGCTGGCTGACAACAAATCGAAGAGCGACAACAGTCTCGCTGATCTTACCCTCATTCGCAAGAAGGTCTCCAACAGGAAGGCTCTCGTCACGGAAAGCGACCGACTGATCAGGAAATATAAAGATGACATCTATCTCACACAGCTGAAGATCAACAAGATGCAGGCCAGGGTCGATACCTTGACCGAGTATTACTCGCGCATGGTGATCAGTGCATACAAGAACAGGGACGCGCGCGTATGGTATATGTATATTCTTGCGAGCGACAATATCAGTCAGGCCTTCCGCCGCATGGGGTATTTCAGGAACCTGTCTTCACAGATGCAGGACGAGGCCAGGAGGATCCGTCAGGCTCAGGAGGATCTGGAGGCAGAAAAGGAAAGGCTTGCCCAGATGAAGAAGGATGCTGAGGATGTGAAGGCTGCCCGTGTCAAGGAACTTGATGAACTGAAGAAGGATGAGACCAAGGCCAATGCCGTGGTGAAGAAGCTCAACAAGGACCGCAAGACATATCAGGCTCAGCTTAAGGCCAAGCGCAAGGAGGTCGAAAAGCTCAATAAGGAAATCGAGAGGATCATAGCTGAAGCCGTCAAGGGAAAGAGTCAGCCGGCAGCGCCAGGAAAGAAGAAGACCGAGGTGGATCCGGCACTCGCAGCGGAGTTCGCCAAGAACAAGGGAAGACTCCCATGGCCTGCAGACGGTCCGGTTGTCGGTACTTTCGGTGTTCATTATCATCCGGTCTACAAGAATCTCAAGCTTCCGCCAAACAACGGAATCGATATAGCTGTGTCAAAGGGTGAAAGCATCAAGGCCGTATTCAGCGGTGTCGTGCAGCAGGTCATGGTCGTGCCTGGCTATAACCAGTGCGTCATGGTCGACCATGGTAATCATTATACGCTCTATTGCAAGCTTAAGTCGGTGAGCGTGAAGGCCGGAGACTCTGTCAAGACCGGACAGACCATTGGAGTCATTGATACGATCAATGGCCAGACTCAGCTTCATTTCGAACTGTGGCAGGGACAGAAGGCTCAGAACCCGGAAAACTGGTTGCAGTAGAATCTGAAAAAAGTTCAAAACGGTTGATTTTTCCTTCTTCTTTTATATATTTGTGAGTTGGAAACAATAAATTTGTCTAAAATTTATACAAATTTTGTGCATATATCATCATTTTCCGTAACCGTTAACGAGAGAATAACTAACACATTATTAATACATTAACCACTAACGACTGAACATGAAAAGAATCACCTTCGCTCTCCTTTTCGGAGTGCTGGCGTCATTCTGCGCAAACGCACAGGTACAGGTAAATGTACATGAAGAGGCTGAAAACCAGCCAAAGATCCACAAGGAAATCTACGGACAGTTTGCCGAGCATCTCGGACGATGCATCTACGATGGTATCTGGGTAGGCCCGGAATCAGACATTCCTAACATCAACGGATACAGAAAAGACCTCGTCGAGGCTCTCCAGACCCTTAAGGTGCCTGTTATGCGCTGGCCGGGCGGATGCTTTGCCGACGAGTATCACTGGATGGACGGAGTAGGTCCTAAGGAGAACCGCCCTATGATGATCAACTCAAACTGGGGTGGTACTGTCGAGGACAACTCATTCGGTACACATGAATTCTTCAACCTTTGCGAAATGCTTGACTGCGAGCCATATCTTTCAGGTAACGTAGGCTCGGGTACTGTCGAGGAACTTGCTAAATGGGTAGAGTACATCACTGCTGAAGAAGGTACCATGGCACAGCTCCGCAAGGAGCATGGCCGTAACGAGCCTTGGAAGCTCAAATATCTCGGTGTAGGTAACGAGAGCTGGGGCTGCGGCGGAAACATGCGCCCTGAGTTCTATGCCGACATGTATCGCCGTTATGCTACATACTGCCGCGAGTTCGACGGCAACCGCCTCTACAAGATCGCCAGCGGTGCTTCAGACTATGACTACAACTGGACTAAGGTCCTTATGGACCGCGCACGCGGCCATATGCACGGCCTTTCGCTTCACTATTATACAGTGACAGGATGGACAGGCCCTAAGGGTCCTGCTCTCGGCTTCGATACAGACAGCTATTATGATATCGTTGCGAAGTCTGTCGAGATCGACGAGGTCCTCAAGAATCATGAGGCTATCATGGATGCATACGATCCTCAGCGCAGGGTCGGCCTCCTTCTCGACGAGTGGGGTACATGGTTCGATGTGGAGCCTGGCACAAATCCTGGCCACCTCTATCAGCAGAACACCATGCGTGACGCTATGGTTGCAGCCATGTCTCTCAACATCTTCCATCGTCACACCGAGCGTCTTGTGATGGCCAACATCGCACAGATCGTGAACGTGCTTCAGGCTATGATCCTCACAAAGGGCAGCGAGATCGTCCTTACTCCGACCTATCATGTGTTCCGCATGTACAATGTGCATCAGGATGCGACTTATGTGCCTACAGACTACAATGAAGGCCAGCTCGTTTCTCCTTCAGGCCGAATCATGCCGGAAATCAGCGTGACTGCATCGCGTGATGCTGAAGGCGTTCTCCATGTGTCTATCGCTAACCCTGTAGTGGACAAGGCCCAGACCCTTACACTCAACTTCGACGAGTTCAAGCCTAAGAACGTGACAGGTGAGGTTCTTGCCGCAAAGACAATCCAGTCTTACAATGATTTCGGCAAGGAGCCGGCTGTCGCACCAAAGCCTTTCACTGCAATCAAGAAGAACGGCAAGAGCGTTACAGTGACTGTCCCTGCCGCTTCGGTTGTATGCCTTACCTTTTAAGGACGGTATCCTAGACTTTTCTCTAAGGGGGAGGCAGACTTCGTAAAAGATTGATTTTTAACACTAACACTATTAACCAACAAGATGAAAGTTCAGAAGATCCTATTGTCAGTCATGGCGATAGCTCTCGCTGCGTCCATGTCGGCGCAGGTGAATGAGATGAAGGTGAAGGTAAGCAAGCCCGGAGCCGAAATCCAGCCAACCATGTATGGTATCTTTATCGAGGACATAAACTTCGCAGCCGACGGCGGTCTCTATGCCGAGCTCGTGAAGAACCGTTCGTTCGAGTTCCCTAACAACCGTCTTCAGGGATGGACCGTAGGCGGAAAGCTCGAGGTCATGAACGATGGTCCGTTCGAAAGGAATCCTCATTATGTAAGACTTTATTACCCGGGTCATCCTCACAAGCATACGGGAATGGAGAATGACGGCTTCTTCGGCATCGGTCTGAAGAAGGGCGAGCAGTACCGTTTCAGCGTATGGGCAAGGACTCCGCAGGGCGGAGAGGGAAGACTTGGCGTCGAGTTCATCGACAAGGCCTCGATGGCTGAGGTCCAGGCATCCGCTTATGCACAGATCGTGGTGGATTCGAAGGAATGGAAGAAGTACGAGGTCGTGCTTACATCGACCGTCACTGATCCTAAGGCCACTCTCCGTATCTTCCTCGAGGGTGCTGTAACCGTTGATGTCGAGCATGTTTCCCTTTTCCCTGTAGACACTTGGAAGGGCCATAAGAACGGCCTCCGCAAGGACCTTGCACAGGCTCTCTATGACCTTGAGCCGGGTCTTTTCCGTTTCCCTGGCGGATGTATCGTAGAGGGTACGGATCTCGATACACGCTACAACTGGAAGAACAGCGTCGGTCCTGTCGAGAACCGTCCGCTTAACGAGAACAGATGGCAGCACACATTCAAGCATCGCTATTACCCGGACTATTTCCAGTCATACGGACTCGGCTTCTACGAGTACTTCCTCCTTTCCGAGGAGATCGGAGCAGAGCCGCTTCCTGTACTCAGCTGCGGTCTTGCATGCCAGTTCCAGAACGAGACACAGGACGCTCACGTGCCTGTATGCGATCTTGACAGCTATATACAGGATGCTCTCGACCTCATCGAGTTCGCAAACGGTGACGTCAACACCGAGTGGGGCAAGCTCCGCGCAGAGATGGGCCATCCTGAGCCGTTCAACCTCAAGTTCATCGGTATCGGAAACGAGCAGTGGGGTCCTGAATATCCTGAGCATCTCGAGCCGTTCATCGCAGCGATCCGCAAGGCATATCCTGATATCAAGATCGTAGGTTCGTCTGGTCCTAATTCTGAGGGTGACCAGTTCGATTTCCTCTGGCCTGAGATGAAGAGACTCGGCGCCGACCTCGTAGACGAGCATTTCTATCGTCCTGAAAAATGGTTCCTTGCACAGGGAGCGCGTTATGACAACTACGACCGCAAGGGTCCTAAGGTATTCGCCGGCGAGTATGCATGTCACGGCGACGGCAAGAAGTGGAACCACTTCGAGGCTTCTCTCCTTGAGGCTGCATTCATGACGACTATCGAAAGAAACGCGGACATCGTCCACATGGCTACATATGCTCCTCTCTTCGCACACATCGAAGGATGGCAGTGGAGACCGGACCTCATCTGGTTCGACAACCTCCGCAGCATGAAGTCGTGCAGCTGGTATGTGCAGAGGCTCTATACCCAGTATCAGGGAACCAATGCCCTCAAGCTTACGAACATGGAAGGTCAGAACGTGACAGGCGCGGAAGGTCAGAACGGCCTCTTCGCAAGCTCTGTATACGATGCTGACAAGAATCAGGTATATATCAAGATCATCAACGTCTCAGACACGGCTCAGCCTGTAAAGATCAACTTCGAAGGTCTCAAGAAGAAGGAGACCCTCAAGGGCGTCGAGGCGGTAAGCTACCACTCTGACGATCTTGATGCCGATAACACTCTTGACGAGCCGGAGAAGATCGTACCTCAGACTTCTGCTCTTGATTTCGATGGCAAGGCTCTCGAGGTGACTGTCGCTCCGAAGACCTTCATGGTATATGTTCTTCAGAAATAACATTAACCATTATATTATTAACCAAACTAAAACAATTGATTTATGAGAATCAGAAATTTGATGCTTAAAGCACTTTGTGCTGTCGCACTCGCTGCGTCGGTGTCAGTCAGCTGCTCGGAGATCGATTTCATCGAGATCGACGCGCCTGCTGATCTTCAGCACAAGATTGATTCTGTTCAGCATGTCAAGGACTCTCTTGCCGCTCTTCTGGGTGACAAGAC
>JAGBCS010000071.1 GCA_017937885.1 Bacteroidales bacterium | reverse complement strand
TCCACCGGCTTGTAAGCCTTGGTAAGATATACGGGCGACTGAGCGAAAGACGAAAAGCCGAACGTCAGCACACATAGACAGAGCAGAATCCGATGTTTCATATAAAGAACAATTTCTTAAAGTTACCTATAATAAGTAACATCACTTTATCAAATGTACAATTAACCTTGTCAATGCGTCAATAAAGCCTCGAACCGAAGATCATCGATCCGATACGGACCATTGTAGAGCCCATTTCGACAGCGATAGGATAATCATCGGACATACCGAATGAAAGCTCATTACATTCCGAAGGGACATTCGCGCTCTCGCCGATCCAGTCATGAAGTATCTGCTGCATGTCGAGAAGATGCTGGAAATCGCCACGGATGACATCTTCGTTATCTGTAAATGTTGCCATGCCCATAAGACCGCAGATACGGACATTACGATAAGTCTTTTCCCCTGAGAATATGTCTGTGAGCTCACGCTCAGACAATCCCTGCTTTGTCTCATCACTTGATATGAAACATTCCAGAAGGACATTTATCACCTTTCCATTCGCTGCGCCCCAGTTATCGATAGCCTCAAGAAGCCTTATTGAGTCGACTGACTGGACAAGAGAAACATACGGCAGCACCATCTTAAGCTTGTTTGTCTGAAGATGTCCGATGAAATGCCATTCAATATCGGACATATAATCTGGCTCTCCCCTTTCAATACGTATCTCCTCGAGACGTCTTACCTTTGCAAGCAATTCCTGCGGACGGCTCTCCGCAAAGATTCTCTGTCCCGCTTCATAAGCCTCCTGAATGGCTTCAAAGGGGTGGAATTTAGAAACTGCCACCAACTTTACAGTTGCCGGCAGTTCCCCATTCAATCTCTTGATTACTTCTCCTATCATCTGCGTTATCTTTTCAAATTGCAGGAAGAATAAACAATATTGTGATAATTTGTGTGACTGATGGATGGAAGCGGCATTTTGCCACCCCCGGCTAGGGGGAGGGGCCCACGAAGTGGGAGGGGGCCGCTGGAATCCACAGTCATCAAATTACTTGCGTTTCTGCTGCTTCTGCATCTGCTCCTGCATCTTCTGAGCTTCCTCAAGCCTCTGCTGCCACTTCGACTTCTGCTTAGGCTTGTTTGCATTCAGCATCATGTCAGCACGCACCTTCTCCTCTGTCACGACAAACTTGCGGATATACCATGTCATGATCATAGTGATGATGTTTGAGAGAAGATAATAGTAGCTGAGGGCTGCCGAGAGGTTATTACAGATGAAGAACATCATGATAGGCATAAGCCATACGCTCATGAACTTCATTCCCGCCATATTCGGATCGTCTGACATCTGTCCAGAAGTCATCTTCGAATAGAAGAACATAGTCAGAGCCATCAGAAGAGCGAACAGAGAAAGGTGGTCGCCAAGGAGAGGAATGTTTACGCCGAAATCCCAGATCGAGTCATATGCGCTGAGGTCATCAGCCCAAAGGAACTTCTGCTGACGAAGCTCGATTGATGCAGGGAAGAAACGGAACATCGCAAAAAGGATAGGCATCTGAAGGAGCATAGGAAGACAGCCTCCCATAGGACTGATTCCTGCCTTCTGATACAGATCCATCATTGCCTGTTGCTTCTTCATCGCATCCTTCTCATTCGGATACTTAGCATTAAGCTTGTCAACCTCCGGCTTGATCACCTGCATCTTTGCTGATGACTTGTATGACTTGATCGTAAGCGGAGAAATGAGAAGCTTGATGAGCAGAGTCATCAGAAGGATCACGAGACCATAATTGCTGATGAACTTACCGAGGAAGTCAAAGCAAGGGATGATCACGAGACGGCTGAACCAGCCGACGAGCCATCCGCCAAGCGGGATGATCTTCTCATACTTCATGTCATATGCCTTGAGACCACGATAGTCGTTAGGTCCGAAGTAGAACTCATATGGAAGAACGACATCTGCAGAACCTGCCTGGAAATCAGAGCGAAGACGTGCAGAACATGCCATAAGGTTGTGTGACGGATCGTCCTCGGCAAAATACTTCACGCCCAGATCTGCTGATGCGAACTCAGTTCCAGAAGTCATGATTGCAGAGAAGAACTGCTGCTGGAAAGCAAACCACTTGAACCTGGTATCGACGCGCTCATTGTCATCGCGGCCACGTCCGAACTCCTCGGGCTTCTTGTCTCCTTCATAATAGATGTCGAACTTTGAATACTGCTTCTCGTTCTTATATCCCTTTTCAAGACGTGGAATCACGAGATTCCAATCGATGTCAACCATTGACACATTACGTGGAATGACATTCTCCATACCGACGAACGAGAGCTCGTTCTTCACCGTGTAGCTGCCATGTGAAAGAGCATATTTCTGCTGGATATATCCGCCCTGAGCGAACGGAAGCTGCATCACGATCGTCGAATCGTTGCATTCGGCAACATTGAAGACAAAGTCCTTCGTATTGATGTTCTCACCTGCAAAAAGGCTTACTCCATACTGGCTGTATTCCGGCTTGATAAGATAAAGATCCGTACTGTCGTATGACTTATAGTCGTTGATCTTAACGGAATATGGCTGTGCACCTCTCGTCGTGAACTCTATCTCAAGCTTGTCATTAGAGAGTTTGTACACCTGAGCCTGTGCGAGTCTTGCTTCGGTGAGCATGCTGTCCTTGTATGCAGGCATTGTCTTCACCTGCACACCAGCCTCACCTGCCTCAGCCCTTCTCACCGAGTCCATAGCCATCGCAGCCATCTGTTCGACTCTTGCGATGGAGTCCAGCTGAGCCTGAACCTCCACCTGTTCGTTGTAAAGTTTTGACTGATACCACATGAATCCGAACATGATCACGCCTATCAGTACAAAACCTATCAAATTACTTTTGTTCATCTATCTGTTACTTTTATTACATAAACTGACGGTGACCTCCCCGGCCACCGCCATTCCGATTATTCCTGTTCTTCAGCCTCTTCGAGCGTCCTGATCTGCTCTGCAAGAGCTCCGAGCTCTGCCTTGGCTGAATCTATCCTCTCCTGCATCTGTCTGATCAGAGGCTCCGAATTCTTAGACATGGAGAAGAACCCGATATTGTTCTCATATGTCACAATATCCTGCTCCAACTGATTGTATTTATGGATGAGGCGATCCTTTTCTGACAGCTGAGGCTTTCCCGGACGGCCCCTGCGCTGTCCTCTGCCTGCATTAGGGAACTTCTGCTGGAGAGCTGCCTTATATGCCTGAGCAACATTATCCTTCTCCTTGAATGGCACGAATCCAATCTCCTGCCATCTTTTCTGGAACTCCTGCATCGCCTCGAGATCAGAATCATCACCCTTGATCTCATATGCCTTGATCTCTTCAATCAGACGCTGCTTGGCCTTGAGATTACCGTAGAAGTCATTCTCAGGCTTTGCATTCTTGTCACGCTCAGCAAAGAACTCGTCACATGCAGCGCGGAATCTTTTCCAAAGCTGCTCCGATTTCTTGCGAGGAACTGCTCCAATCTCCTTCCACTGCTTCTGAAGTGCGATGAACTGGTCTGTAGCTTTCTTCCACTCAGTACTGTTCTTGAGTTCTTCAGCAGCCTCGCAGAGAGCTATCTTCCTGTCAAGGTTTGAATTGATGCTGTCCTTGTACTCGTTATAGAACTCACGTTTGCGTCCATAGAACTTGTCGCATGCAGCACGGAAACGGTCGTAGATCTTCTGATTCTCTTTCTTGGATGCGAAACCGATGGTCTTCCATTCTTTCTGGATATCCTCGATTTCCTTTGAAAAGGCGTTCCATTCATTGGAGTTTGCAACTTCCCTCTCAGCAATCTCCTCCACCTTCTCACACAGGACAGTCTTCTTGGCAAGATTCTCTGCCTGCTGATCCTTAAGGCCCTCAAAGAATGCCTGGTATTTCTTGTTGATCACAGCTGTGGCTGCCTTGAATCTGTCCCAGATCTGATCGCGATACTCCTTGGCAACCGGACCGAACTCCTTCCACTGCTCATGGAGTTTCTGCAATTCGCGGAAAGCCTCGACAACATTCTGATTCTCAGCAAGTTTTTCGGCAAGTTCGCAGAACTGCTCCTTAGCCTCAAGATTCTTCTTGAAATCAAGATCACGAAGTTCGCGGTTGATCTTGACCATATCGTAGAACTGCTCCACATAGAGCTGATATGTCTCGTTGATGTTTCTGTAGCTCTGAGCCGGCACAGGACCGACTGCTCTCCATCTGTTCTGGATCTCGCGGAACTCAGGGAAGGTCGCATTCACATCCTCCTGCTTCTCAAGAAGCGCCTTAAGATCGGCTATCACAGCCTCTTTCCTGGCGAGATTGTCCTCGCGTTCCTTTTCCAGCTGCCTGTTGTACTCGGCGCGCTCCTTTCTATATCTGTTATAGATCTCCTTGAAGCCCTTTTCGATCTGCGCAAAAGGATTCTCGCTCACGTTCTCCTGCTCCTCAGCCTGTACTGGCTCCTCCACAGGCTCGGCCTCGTCTCCGACCTCAGTTACAGCAAGACCGGCATCAGCCTTCTCTTTCTGAAGTCTCTTGTAGAATGCGGCCTTGATAGCCTCAGCCTCCTTGGACATCTTCATTCTTTCTTCATTCTGCACAAGCTCCTCGAAAAGTGCGACAAGCTCAGCAAGATTCTTTTCTGAGTAATTGACAGCAGGCTCGACAGTCTCTACCACGCTCTCAACGCTCTCCGGTACATCTGGTGTCACTTCAACTACACCAGGGACATTCAGTTCACTCATAATAATGGAGTTATTGGTTCATAGTAAATTTACAACCCGCAAATATACCAAAAAATTTAGTAAAACTCGTATCAAAATGCTATTTTTGCAAAGCATTAACACATTTGAAACATTTTATCATGAGAATAGATATACTTACCGTTGTTCCCGAACTTCTCGAAAGTCCTCTCAGCCATTCGATTGTAGGGCGTGCGATCAAGAAAGGACTGGTCGAAATACATGTCCATAACCTGAGGAAATACGGGAAAGGACCACGCCAGCAGGTAGACGACTACAGCTACGGAGGAGATGCGGGTATGGTACTTATGCTCGAACCGGTATACAACATGATCGAGGAACTGAAGGCCGAAAGAGAATACGACGAGGTAATTTATATGTCACCGGACGGGGAAATACTCAACCAGAACATAGCCAATGAGCTGTCACTCAAAGGAAACATAATCATATTATGCGGTCATTACAAAGGAATTGACCATCGTATCAGAGAACACCTGATTACAAGAGAGATATCCTGCGGAGACTACGTCCTCAGCGGAGGAGAACTTCCGGCAGCGATTCTGGCGGATTCGTTAGTCAGGCTTATTCCGGGCGCGATTTCAGACGAGACATCAGCATTGAGCGACAGTTTTCAGGACGGTCTGGTTTCTCCCCCTATCTATACGAGGCCGGCAGAATTCAACGGTTGGAAAGTTCCTGACGTGCTTCTCAGCGGAAATCCGAAACTCATCCGGGAATGGCAGGACGAACAAGCTATCGAGCGCACGAAACTGCTCCGTCCGCACCTTTTGAAAGAATAAAACAAGAAATTTATTTGCAAATTTCAATTTATTATCTAAATTTGCATTCGACATAACGATTTAATGTCAATCAGACGTTTCTAACCACTAATAATTAATCATCCCAAAAGGGAAATACACTACACTACTAACTAACCAAAAAATCCCGCAGTGATGCGGGATTTTTTACTGACTGAAAAATTGAATATGGAAGAAAACACACAATATTACGACACTTACGAGGCTAACCTTCAGCGCGAGATGCTGAAGATGTGCACAAGCCTCGGAATGCTTGGCGGAGACCTTCTCGGCTCTGAAGACATCGACAGCAAATGGAAGGAATGGGCGCCCGAATATATCGCCGACGCTCTCCCGGAGGTGAACAGCTATCCTGATTTCGCGATCGCATGCGCCGGCTACGCAGGAATGGCTGTAGCACAGTGGTGGGACCAGGACTGGGGGCGTCATCATGGCGACAGATACGAGACTCTCCACGGACCAAGAGGATTCGACGACATGGACGAGCATATCGTCCGGAACATTCTTGGTCTGGAACTGGATTCGGTAGAAGCCCGACAGATCATGAACATCCTCCTCTGTTGTGCCCAGAAAGCTGCCACATTTATCCAGCATGAACATATAGAAGCACAGACGGTGAAGGCGTTCCACATATTCGCCCGCACCGTCCGCGTGATGTTCAAGACAGGAGCAGCATTGCAGCTCCACCGCCTCGGCTACAAGTTCCACAAGGTGGATCTCAGCAAGTCAGGCATGAAACCTCTGTCTTAAGTCTTATCAGAATCTGAAGCTGATTTTCAGCATATAGTTGGCAGGAGCCTGCGGATAGATGCCGGCCTCTGTATAATAATCGTCTTCATGCTGGAAATATGCCCTGTAGACCCATCCGTCAGCATAATACATGTTGTTGAACATGTTGTTGACATGGAAGGAGACTCCCAACGATCCGGCATCTTTACGGAGAGGAATGTCATACCCGATTGACAGATCTGCAGTAAAATATGCCGGAATCGAACGGTCATCCGATGAGGTGTTGTCGTAATACTGCTTGCCTACATACTTACCGTTGACGGTCAGATATGCCGACCTGACAGATTTCGTGCTCGACGCAAATGGTCTGAAAGTAGCATGGGCTGCTCCGACAACCGAAGGAGACATAAGAATATCCGTAGAATCGAAGAAAAGTTCCTTCTGGCCAAGATAATTCCAGTCGTTCATATTGTCATACATCTCATAGTATGCCGTATAGTCCTTTATCTTGTTTGATGACAAGGTCAGGTTTCCGCCGAGTTCAAGCCATGTCATAGCCCTCCATGCCGCGGCAAGTTCCACTCCCCTTCTCCAGCTACGTGGCACATTTTCCTTGATTGCATAGCCGACATCAGTCAGTTTGCCGGTCTCGATGAGCATATCCCAATATTCCATAAGATAAACATTCGCAGACAAGGCAAGAGACGGAGTCGAATACTCGTAGCCGAGTTCGATGTCAAGCATCTTTTCCGGTCTGATATCTACACCTTTACCTGAAACTCCAGCCTGAGCTGCCATATTCGCATCAAGAATCAGTTCCTTAATATCACTTCTTCCCGGTTCACGATGTCCTAAAGCAGCGGACAGATAAGCCCTGCTCGAAGGGTTCCATCTGAACGAAAGACCAGCCCTCGGATTGAAGAACTGCCAGTTGTCCTCATGATCCAGCAGGACTCCATCATCCTCAGGGCCTGACATTTTGAGCCATATTCCCCTGTACTGCAGATCAGCAAACGCAGTAAGTTTCTCTCCCACAAGCACTTCACCACGAACAAAGGCGTTTGCCTCATGTTTGAGACCGTTATTCAGATACCACTCATGAGCATCATAATCGAATCCATCGCCCAGCACATCGTTCCATATCACGCGGCCTATGTGATCGCCGTCATATCTGGACAGGTTTATACCTGCCGTCATCCTGAGGCGTTCGGAATTATATCGCAGATCCGAATTCAGCACGTAGTAATCATTGGCCAGTGCCTCCCTCGTAATGAAGTCTCCCTCATCGTATTGTATGCCATCGACCACCGGTGCATCCATCAGATACTTCGAGAAACTCCTGCCAGCCTTGTAGTTTTCATAATATCCGTCTCCGCGTGTATAATTCAGTGTCGAACTCCACGCCAACCGGTCTGAAAACGAATGCGTATAATTCAGCTGAAGGTGATTCTGCATGTAGTTGTCTGTCTCATTGTCATAATAATGCACATTACCGAATGCATCATAGTATTCTCCTGCAGGATTATAGCGGCGGTCAGTCTCATACTGCTGAGGATCAATGCCTTCCCATGTGATACCGGTATGCTGATCTCCCATGAGCCATGTCAGACGGAGCGAATTGCGTTCATTCATCCAGCCAAGTACAGCCATTGCCGACTGGACGTTTGCGAAGGCATTGCGTATGTATCCGTCGGTTTCATTGCGCGAATATGCGACATTCATGTACATCCCCGACTTCATCAGGCCCGTACCGGCTGCGAAAGAGGACATGAAGGTACCATATGAGCCTACTGCCATATCGGCCGAAGCGAATGCATCCGGTCCGACTGAAGCCGTACTCATGTTGATGCTGGCGCCGAAAGCACCGGCACCGTTTGCTGAAGTACCAAGGCCGCGCTGCAGCTGCACACTCGAAATCATGGAAGAAAGCGCAGGCATGTTGACCCAGAAGACTTCTTGAGACTCAGCATCGTTAAGAGTTATTCCATTGAGAGTCACATTGATCTGAGATCCTTTGGAACCCCTGACGGTCATTTTGGAATACCCTAGCCCTGTTCCTCCTTCGTTGACTGAAACTACAGAAGGCTGCAGCGACAGATTCATAGGAAGGGAATTCAACGGATTGGAACGTCTGAGTTCATCCTTGCTGACCATCGTGTAAGTGACAGGCGTATCCTTGCCTGCTCGTGAAGTTGAGACTACGACACTGTCGAGCCTCTCGACCTTTTCATCGGCCGCTTCTTTTTCCACACCTTGTGCAGAAAAAGGGACCAGTGCGTTGAGCACTGCAAAAAACAAAAAACCTCGCATAATGTTTGGTACATTTATGCAAGGGGCGTGTATTGAATACACATGAGATCGTGCGTCCCTACGGCTGCATTACCAGCATCAGGTTCATCGGGTATAATCTCAGCCCGAAACGTTTCGGGCACCCCTGCAAATATTTTTTTCAATTCTCTATTTCTTTTCTTCCAGCCTTATTTCATATAGTTTAGGCCAGTTCTTTCCGGTAAGGTATATCTTTCCGGTCTGCGGATCAAAGGCTATTCCGTTAAGCACATCTGTCGCTTCAGTATGAAGATCCCTCGGAAGGAGTCCTCTGCAGTCAACGATTCCTTCGACCTTTCCGTTCTTCGGATTGATGATCACGATTTCGTCAGAAGTATAGACATTCGCCCATATTCTTCCGTCGATATACTCGAGTTCATTGAGAAAGCGCACCGGCCTTTCATTGAAGGTAACCACCTGTCTGCGGTCAAGAGCGAACCTTTCATCCATGAAGTACAGGTTTGCGGAACCGTCTGATGCGATCAGTTGCTTTCCGTCAGTCGTTATTCCCCAGCCTTCACGCGGATATTTCCAAGCTGACTTGTATTCAAGTGTTCCGGCATCATATATAAAGGCGAGACGGCTTTCCCATGTCAGGATATACAGATTATCTCCCATCACCACAGATCCCTCAATAAAATACTGCTTGTCAAAATCCAGCCTCTGCAATGCCTTTCCGGTCACAAGATCGACTTTTCTGAAAGTAGACTTGCCATGTAACCCGGTACTTTCATACATTTGACCTTCATGAAAAAAGAGTCCCTGAGTATAAGACTCAGTATCATGCGGATATTCCGCCACTACTTCCAACTTGTATTCCTTCACCTTCGCATCGGCGCAGGATACCAGCAGAAAGAGCTGACAGATCATCAATATATATCCTATTAGTCTCATCGGCCGGCAAAGTTAATGATTTAGTTTGAAATTTATGCTATCTTTGCGGACCAATTATCACGACCCGTACTTATGACACATATAGAATTCTCCGACTTCAGCGCCGGATACAAAGCCAAGATATCGATGTTCGGCACAATGGAGTGCCACATCATGCTGGAACCTTCCGACAAGGAGGCGGGTGCAGCTGGCTGCATAACATCCCTGGACACAGGCCTGAAGGCAATTCTTGCAGACGGGAGGATCAAAGGATTCAGACAGGTTTTCAGACGCTGGTTCCTTTCGGATGCAGCAGCCCAGACATGTCTGTTGCCGCAGTGCGAAGTTCCTACCTCCGTCATCCAGCAGCCCCCTCTGGACGGCAGCAAGGCTGTATTATGGGTGTGGCTGATGAAAGACGTAAGCGACAGATATGAATACCTTTTCAGAGGAAGCATGCTGTCGGACAGAGACGGCTCATACGGCCAGATGCAGGAGATTCTGACAGACTACTCTAGAGAGTTGGAACACAAAAGACTGAACATCACAGATGACTGCGCCCGAACATGGATTTATGTACGAGACGTAGACGTCAATTACGCGGGAATTGTCAAGGCAAGGCGTGAACTCTTCGATGATTGGGGAATGACTTCCGACACCCATTATCTTGCAAGCACAGGAATCAACGGTCTGACTGAAAACCACCGCAACCTTGTCAGCATGGACGCATATGCCGTCAGAGGCTTGGGACAGGAAAACGTCCGCTATCTCCATGCACTTGACAATCTGAGTCCTACTCATGTATACGGGGTGACCTTCGAACGCGGCACTGCCCTGCATTTCGAAGACAGGACGCAGATCCTCATCAGCGGCACCGCCAGCATTGACAACAAGGGAGAGATCGTATATCCCGGAGACGTAGACAGACAGACCGAGCGGACCTTCGAGAACATCGGAGCCCTGCTGAAAGAAGGCGGAGCGTCATTCGACGACATCGCGCAAATGATTGTATATCTTAGAGATACAGCCGATTACAAGAAGGTCAGCAGAATCATATCGGAACGTTTCCCCGACACCCCTTGCGTCATCACATGGGCGCCCGTATGCCGCCCCGGATGGCTTGTGGAAGTCGAATGTATCGCCTACGTCTAATTGACCGGGCTGACTGAAGCGCCTGTCGCTCCATCAAGGTCAACAGGCAGATATGAGCCCGCAAACCCGACCTGATAACGGTCTTCCACATTTCTGATGGCATAGCCCTTCGGACTTACCTTTCCTTCGACGAACTCAGGAATATTATAAGACTTCATCAGCCTTTTGTTGCTTTCCGGATCCTTCTGAGGCAGAAGGAATGCCTTTCCGAGCTTGCCATCCTCACCGATATGGCCGATATACAATCTCGTGAAGCCGGTTCCGTCACGACGGGAGCTGAATACCGCCCACCTGCTGTTTCCGCTCCAGGAATGATAGCTTTCAGCGTCGGAACTGTTCCATTCACCGGCCTTCCGGGTTGAACCGTCCGCCAGATCTATCAAAGCCAGATCTGCATCCTTATGCCAGACTGTGAAATTTCCATAAGCTGTGGATGTATATAACAGGTACCTGCCGTCCGGAGACACTCTCGGCATGGTAACGCTTTCGCTTCCAGCACGGACAAGAGTGTCAGTCTTTCCGAATGAGCCCGTATTCTCATCGAACTCTATCGAGCAAAGCGAATACTTGAGCTGACGATAGTCTGTCGGCATCTTTACGCTGTCAGCTGTACAATAATACAACCTTTTTCCATCGTTGGAAAACGCCGGAAAAGTCTCGAATGCCGTCCTGCTGAACAATGCAGGTGCAGTCAGCAGTTTCCTTTCGTCCGTATCGTATACGACAACATCAGACTTGAAATCATAGACAAATATCTTGTTCAAGTCCGACACATGGAATGTCTGTTTCGTATCATTCACGGAAAAGGCCACGAACCTTCTGCCCGGATGCCAGAAAGGATAGACAAGAGCCGATATTGTCTGCGGAGTCTTGGTGTCAAGCATTTCCCATCGGCCGTCCTTCTGAATATAGGTTCCGCCATATGCCGTCTTTCTTGCATGCATCACCATAGTCTCAGGATCACGGTCGGCGAAGGAATGGCAGTTTACGCAGGCATGGTCTATCTCCTTGTTTTCAACGATGGCAGTCTGTCTGAAAGACTCGAGGTCCCTCTGATAGATCCCCATCTCGTTCCACAAGACATAGCCCGGCTCTATCAGACGATAGGCGACATATCTGTCTACAGGATCTGCAGAAACATGGATATGGAAGGGTCTGTATGCATTTCCATCAGCATCCGCCACAGTCACGGACAGACTTCCTCCCTTTGACGAATCAAGCATATTGCGCCATTTCCGGATCGGAATATCCACTTTTCCATCCTTGACAGCCACATCCGTCGAAAGACCGTCATCAGCAGAGAAACGGACGGCACCTTTCTGTACTCCCAGGGTCATGAAATTCAATGGAGCGATATTGAATGGAACCGTAACATCCTTATAATCAGGATAGATAATTATATCTTCAGCCAGTTGTTCCCTAACGTCGAAACGGCAGCATGAGGCAGCCAGCAAAACGACTGAGAGGAATATGATGATCTTCTTCATTTCTATTGTTTTTGATTCTGAGCCTTTGGAGCATTCTTTGACAGTATATACAGGTAATGCCATACACGCGTGCTGTTTTTCGATATGACGGCATTCGCATTAAGTTTATTCTGCGTCTTGCCGCTGACAGCTGCGGCATATTCCGCATAATCTGACACTCTCTGCGGATCTATCCTGTAGATCTTATGCAGTTCCTTGTTCTTCGGGAAAGCCATGATGAGGGCATCCTGAAATATCGGAGACAGAGGAAGCCTGATGGTGCCCGTTTCTGACATTTCAAGTATGAAACTGACGAATGTATGTAGTTCACCGGCAGAAAGGGTCATCAGTCCTGTGTAGTCGAAAGTCGAGGTATGGGCAGGATTGCTCTTTGCGATCTCCTTCATCAGCCACAGGTCATTCATGTCGTAAAGAGTTCTTGTCTCGTCATAATAGCAGGCCCTCTTCACTGAGTAGTGCGAATTTGCCATGACGGCTTCGTCATTAAGGAAAGAACGCTGTTCATCTGCCCAATCGCGATAGAAAAGCGTCTTCCCGAGACTGGTGAGGTACTTGTCGGCAGCCGTGTAGTTGCCTCTGATGATTTCAGACTCGGCAAGATACTTCACCATAGGGGCGGATCCGCGGGGACCAGCAAGTATATTGCCTTCGAATGCGGCCTGCTGGGCCTTGGCTAGAGCACCCATCTGGTCACAGGTCTCGATCCATATGAAAGGAAACGGGAAAGGCATGTCGATCCACGGAGTACGGAGAGAGTTATGCAGCCATACAGGCCTGTATCTGAAGAAATCCGTCGTAAGTCTGCCTGTGCGATACAGCGCAAGATTAACATAATTCGATGCAACGGAATTCTCGGGGGTCTTGCCATCATACCTGCTCAGAATCCTGTCATGATGTCCTTCGGAATAAAGGTAATGAAGTTCAGCCCAGTCGCTGTACACATCGTAACCGACATTCTCTGCATATTTCTTCCCTGGAGCAAGACAAATGAACAAGACTGAACCTGCAACCAGTACGGATCCTGCAGCATATCCCGGCCAGTATGAAGTGCTTTTGCGAAAAGCATGCAAGACTCCGAGAACAATGGCACCGGCTGTTGCAATATACCACGGCAGCATGCCATACAGATTGAAGTCCTGTCCGGGAGCATCATACAGAGGATATGTACGGGCGAACAGCTCCGCCGGCATTCCGACCATGACGGTCCGCAACGACACCAGGCCGAAAACCAGGTATGCACATGACGGTATCAAGGCCGTCACTATTCCCATGACATCCCTCCTGCGGGTAATCGAAGCCGCCGCAAATACGAGAGGAAGGAGAATCGAAGATGCTCCGCAGAGCACGAAAAGCAGCGGAGTCGCGACAGCGACGGCTGCCCATGCACTTCTACCGCGTAAGCTCAGCAGACCCGCACTGCATGCTGCGACAATGGCAAAAGATACCATCGAAAACGAATCCTCACAGGCAATCACACTATATACCAACGGAATGACGGATGCCAGAGCAAAAATCTCACTGACTCTCCAATCATCAGATATGCATGTAAGGCAACGGCGCAGCGCCACAACACAGGATAGTGCAAAGAATGACATTAGAGTGACTCCAAGCCATGGTACATGGTAAAACTGGACAACAGCTTCAGTCAGCATGCCGGCAAAGCCTCCTGCGTCAGGAAGATTCTCAAAAACATAATGCCAGTCGTTCTGAAACAGCTGCATCTGCTCCTGAAGATACATCATGAACCTGCCTTTAAAGAAGAACACAGCCCATATCACAGCAAAAGTGACCAAGTCCATAAGAGGCCTGCAGTTCTTATGAAAAAACTCTTTCATTAATCATATTCTCTTGTTACATGACACAAAAGTAGGTAAAAAAAGCGATTTGAGAAAAATATCATTAACTTTGCGCGGCTAAAACGAAAGCGGAATGAACACCTACTACATCATAATGGCATGCATGGCTGTGATGGCTGTGATCGTATTCGTCGCCTTGTTCTTCTTCAAGGCTGGATACGGTTATCTGTCGACGTCCAAGTGGGGGCCGAAAATCAGCAACAAGACCGCCTGGATCATAATGGAAGCTCCGGCATTCCTCTTTCTGCTATACCAGACCATCAGGTTTGCCGTATCGGGAGCTGACACAGGTAATTCGAAGGCTGTGCTATATGTCATGGCCGGTCTTTACCTGCTGCACTACTTCCAGAGATCATTCATCTTCCCACTGATGATGAGAGGAAAGAGTACGATGCCGGTGGTCATAATGCTTATGGGACTGACCTTCAACACATTGAACGCCTATCTGATAGGCGGCTGGCTCTATACGGAAGCCCCGGCAGGAATGTATGGAACAGGCTGGTTTCATAGTCCTCAGTTCATCATCGGCACGCTCATTTTCTTCGCCGGCATGGCAATCAACCTGCATTCAGATCACGTAATCAGGAACTTGAGGAAACCGGGCGACACAAGACACTACATCCCCCGCAAGGGGCTATACAGATACGTTACTTCAGCCAACTATTTCGGAGAGCTGACAGAATGGATCGGTTATGCCATCCTGACATGGTCGCCGGCGGGTCTGCTGTTTGCGGTATGGACATTCGCGAATCTTGGGCCGCGAGCCAAGTCTCTTACAGAAAAATATGAGCAGGAGTTTGGGGAGGAATATGTGACGCTGAAGAAAAAACATCTTATTCCATTCATCTGGTAATGAGCGAGTTGTTTACACCATACAAAATCGGCCCGATAGAGCTCAGGAACCGCACCATAAGGTCGGCGGCCTTCGAGGCCATGTGTCCGGGACAGAGACCTTCACAAGAGCTGTTCGACTATCATACTGCTGTGGCACGCGGAGGTATAGGAATGACAACCGTCGCATATGCGGCAGTATGCCGGAGCGGGCTTTCGTTCGAGAACCAGCTCTGGATGCGTGATGAGATCGTTCCTGAACTGAAAAAGCTTACAGACGCGATTCACGCTGAAGGTGCAAAGGCCTCTATCCAGCTCGGACACTGCGGCAACATGTCGCACAGAAGCATCTGCGGCTGCATGCCTTACGGGGCAAGCAGAGGCTTCAATCTATACTCCCCTACCTTCGTCCAGAAGATGAACATCGGGCAGATAAACGAAGTGGCAGATGCGTACGGACATGCCGTAGAGCTCGCGGTCAAAGCCGGATTCGATGCGATAGAGATACATGCAGGACACGGTTATCTCATCTCACAGTTCCTGTCGCCGTATACAAACCATCGTCGCGATGAGTTCGGCGGAAGTCTGGAAAACAGGATGAGATTCATGAAGTTGTGTGTCAGCAAGGCCGTAGCGGCAGGAAAGGGCAAGGTAGCGCTTTTCGCAAAGCTGAACACGCGTGACGGATTCAAGGGAGGTCAGGAAACAGACGAACTGATCGAAGTGGCCAAGGAACTCCGCAACCTCGGCATTGAAGCCATCGTGCTGTCAGGAGGTTTCGTAAGCCGTCATCCGCAATATGTGATGAGAGGACAGTTCCCGGTAAAGACGATAGTACATTACTTCCCATGGAGCAAATGGTGGCTGAAGGCAGGAGTTTCTATTGCGGGAAAGCTGGTCGCACCGACGGTTCCGTTCAAGAAGCTTTTCTTCATGGATGATGCGCTGAAGTTCCGCGAGGCGATGCCGGACTTCCCGTTCGTATATGTGGGCGGCGTCGTGGACCGTAAAAGCGCTGACGAGGCGGTAGACAAGGGATTCCCGCTCATACAGATGGGCAGGGCCGTACTGGAGGATACTGATTTCGTCAACAAGATGAAGGAGGACGAGAATCATTGCAGCGGATGCACGCACAGTAACTTCTGCATAGGACGAATGTACTCGAAATCAATGCAGTGCCACAAGCATTGCGAAGACATTACTCCGTCACTCCGCAAGGAAGTGGAGAGAATGAACAGAGAAAATGAAAGAATCGAGCGCAAGCTCGGTTACAGATAGACATAACAGGTGGGATGATCTGTCGCGCCCCTGACGGGGTGAGGAAAGTCCGGACTGGATAGGGCGACCTGCTGTGGAAAGCACAGATGGGAGTGATCTTATGAATGCCGTAACAGAAAACAAACCGCCCGCAAGGGTAAGGGTGAAACCGCGAGGCAAGAGCTCACGACGCCGTATGGCGACATATGGCGGTGACGGCACCAGGTCCAGCAAGGCCAAATATACTGGAGAGCCCGAAAGGGCAAAAGGGCTGCCCGCTCTTTTCCAGGGGGTAGGCTGCGAAGATAAATGACAGAATAAAACAGAAACCGGCTTACGGTCTCACCTGCAGCAGACAAGGTCCGATATCACGTCGGACCTTGTCTTTTTTTTGCATTCCACTCTTGCAGGGATTCGGGATATTGGTTATATTTGCATTCCGTATGAAACACGGATTTGATAACGAAAAGTATCTGAAGATACAATCCGAACAGATCAAGAAACGTATAGCTCAGTTCGGAGATAAGCTTTACCTCGAATTCGGAGGTAAACTGTTTGACGATAACCATGCCAGCAGAGTGCTGCCCGGATTCCAGCCGGACAGCAAGCTCCAGATGCTCCTTCAGCTCAGGGATGATGCAGAGATAGTCATTGTCATCAGCGCTCTCGACATTGAAAAGAACAAGGTAAGAGGTGACCTCGGAATCACATATGACGAGGACGTCCTCCGCCTCCGCTCGGAATTTGAAAGCATCGGACTCTATGTCAGCTGCGTGGTGATCACCCACTACAACGGACAGTCCAGCGCCGACGCCTACAGAGCCCGTCTTGAGCGTCTCGGCATCAAGGTATATTATCATTATACAATTGAAGGCTATCCTAACAACGTCGCACTTATCGATTCTGAGGAAGGATTCGGAAAGAATGACTATGTGGAGACATCACGTCCTCTCGTGGTCGTTACCGCACCTGGTCCCGGAAGCGGCAAGATGGCAGTCTGCCTCAGTCAGCTCTACCATGAAAACAAGAAGAACATCAAGGCAGGATATGCGAAGTTCGAGACCTTCCCTGTATGGAATCTACCGCTCAAACACCCTGTGAACATCGCGTATGAGGCGGCGACAGCCGATCTCAATGATGTGAACATGATCGACCCTTTCCACCTCGAGGCATATAACACGATAGCCTCAAGCTACAACAGGGACATCGAAGTATTCCCGGTTCTCAACGCCATATTCGAGAGCATCTATGGCGAGAGTCCGTACAAGTCTCCGACAGACATGGGAGTCAACATGATCGGATTCTGCATGAGCGATGAGGACGTGTGCTGCAATGCCGCGCGCGAGGAGATCATCAGAAGATACTACTCTGCCCTGTGCAATCTTGCTAAGAACGGAAACAACGAAAACGAGGTAAACAAGATATCCCTGATACTCAAGCAGGCAAAGCTTACTACTGAATACAGGAGGACAACAGTTGCCGCCCATGCAAGAAAAGAGCTTGCAGGAGTGGCGACGGCAGCCATAGAGCTCCAGAACGGCACGATCATCACATCGCGTACAAGCTCGCTTCTTGGCCCGAGTGCGGCGCTTATCCTCAATGCTATAAAGCATCTTGCAGATATTCCTCATTCAGTCAAGCTGATTCCTGAAGAGATGATCGCACCGATACAGAAGACAAAGGTGGAGTATCTCCATGGACATAATCCACGTCTGCATACCGATGAAGTCCTGGTCGCATTGTCAATGATGAGCAATGTCGACGACAACTGCCGCAAGGCTCTTGAGCAGCTTCCGAAACTGGAGGGATGCCAGGTACACTCAACAGTGATGCTAAGCGAAGTCGATCACAAGATATTCAAGAAACTCGGCGTAGGTCTCACCTGCGATCCTGTCAGAAAGATTGAGTAAACATGACTGAAAGAAGACCACAGACCCTCGATATCGAGCAGGTTATCCGTACTAAAGCAGGCAAGAATGCGAAGTTCATTCCCCAGTTTCTCATAAACTGGTTCAAGAAGTTCATGCGTCTTGACTATATCAACGAATTTCTGGAAAAGGGCTACGTTGGGGTCGAATTCTGCGAGGAATGCATGAAGCATCTCGGAGTGAACATAATTGTAGAAGGAAGGGAGAATATTCCCGCCAACGACGGCAAGAGATATACCTTCGTTTCAAACCACCCGCTTGGTGCAATCGATGGTGTGACCCTCGGAACTATCCTTGGAAAACAATATGACGGCAATATCAAGTATCTGATGAACGATATTGTCATGTTCCTTGAAGGAATGAAGCCGTTCGGAATACCGGTAAACAAGGTAGGAGGCCAGTCAAGGAACCTTTCTGCCCTGATGGATGAAGCATATGGATCTGATACACAGATGATAATCTTCCCTGCCGGACTCTGCTCAAGAAAGATTGACGGAAAGATCCAGGATATCGAGTGGGGAAAATCTTTCGTGACAAAGAGCCGCCAGACAGGACGCGACATCATACCTATCCATTTCGAAGGCAGAAACTCGGAACGCTTCTACAGAGTGGCGACCTGGTGTAAAAGACTCAACCTGTTTAATTTTGCAATGCTGCTGCTTCCGGACGAGATGTTCAAGAGCGCTGGCAAAACCTATAAAGTAAAGATCGGCAAACCAATTCCGATCACATCTTTGGACCGCTCGAAAAAAGACATCGAATGGGCCAGAGAGATAAGACAACACGTGTACGAACTTTAATTCAAGCCTATGGAACCTATTATCGCACCTGTCAGCGTAGACCTGATCAAGGCCGAGCTGACTCCTGCCAAAAAGCTCAGGGACACCAACAAGAGCAAGAATGAGATCTATGTGGTCACGCATCATGACTCACCAAACGTCATGAGAGAGATCGGCAGACTTCGTGAAGAGGCATTCCGTGACTCCGGTGGAGGAAGCGGGCTCTCGATGGACATCGACGAGTTCGATACTATGGAGCATCCGTACAAGCAGCTTCTTGTTTGGGATCCGGAAGAGGAGAAGATCCTCGGAGGTTACCGCTTCATACATGGCAGCGACATCAAGCTTGATGAAAAGGGCCAGCCGCTCCTAGCGACTGCCCATATGTTCCATTTCTCGGAAAAGTTCATCAAGGAATATCTGCCGTTTACAGTTGAACTAGGGCGCAGTTTCGTCGCTCCCGAATATCAGAGTTCAAAGGCTGGGGCGAAAGCTCTGTTCGCCCTTGACAACCTCTGGGACGGCCTCGGAGCATTGGCAATACAGATTCCGAACATCAAGTACTATTTCGGAAAGATGACCATGTATCCGGAATACAACCGTCAGGCACGCGACCTGATCCAGCACTTCCTCTTCAAGCATTTCGAGGATAAGGAAAAGCTTGTAGTGCCGACAGAACCCCTTGTCATAGAGACTGACCCTGCATATATGGACAGCATACTCACAGAGAAGGAATTCAAGGATGACTACAAATGCCTGAACGGAGAGGTCCGCAGACTTGGCGAGAACATACCGCCTCTTGTAAACGCATACATGAGCCTCTCCCCCACCATGAAGGTTTTCGGTGGAGGTATCAACCACGAATTCAGCGAAGCGGAAGAGACTGGAATCCTCATCAACTTTGACGAGATATATGACGCCAAGATAGCGCGGCACGTCGACTCGTTCATAAATGAGAAGATGACAAAGATGCGTAAGCGTTTCCCTCTGTTCGTAGAAAACATGGGCACTGACCTGAAGATGATGATCACGATGAAACGTGAGCAGGTGCAGGCCAAGATCGAAGAGAGCATGAAGAAACGCAAAGCGAAGAAGGCTAGCAGGAAAAACAGCAGCAGAAAATAAGAAAAAGGGACTCAGCCGAGTCCCTTTTTCTTATTTTCTGGAATTAATACGTTTACGCATCGCATCAGATACCGGCAGCTGGTTGTCAGCATCAGACCTGTCGAGCCATTTCTCTGCAAGATCGTAGTCTCCAAGCATATAGCATGCAACAGACAGATTATATTCTGCACACGAGCGTCTCAACATATCATTGGTATCAAGAAGACCGATCCATATGTCCATAGCAGCCTTCCAGTCATAATTCTCCGCGTAAGCAAGGGCGTCATACCACTTTGAACCATCAAAATAGACAATCGAATACTGCTCATGTTTCCATTGGGATTTGAATGAATCAGCTACTGTCATGCCTGATTCCCATCCTGCCTGCGGAACAACTCCCGAGGCCTTATCTACAATAGTCTTCAGACTCTGCTTTCCGTCGGAATATACATCCATGACAGCTACGCTGCTGCCACTGAAATTGTAGACCTTCTCGTTCTTATCCATTGCATCAAAGCAATACAGCTTCATCTTGAACGGCAGATTCACGGCACTCACATACGAAGAATCAGCTGATGACGGCGAAGCGACAGCAGCCGGTCCTCCCGGGCTCATCGTACCAACTGCCACAGTATCAAAGAGGAAGACCACATCAGCATCCGTATCGATCAGAAGATTGACAAGCGAATCCTTCGAAGAATAGATCCCCCCGGGAGACTGACGCATCCTGTATATGCCTACGCTGCCTTCTCCTGTCGCGTAATCCTGTTCCAATGCATATGCAAAGCCGTCAGCCATGCCTTCTACAAAGGCAGAAGCCGTCTGATTGTCATTTTCAAGATAAACGACAGAAACCGTCTTTCCTGCCAGATCGACTCCGGCTTTAGAAGGATGACGCATCTCCACATGTACAGAATGTCTGCTGGGACCGCATGCGGTCATCAATGCTGCGGCAGCGATTACCGTAAGAATCTTCTTCATTGTTCTATATTTCTACTGGTTCGGCTATCAGATCGTACTCATCGGCACCGACGACACGTACAGTAATGAACTCCCCGACAAGAGAGTAAGGATCAATATCGCCCATGACCGAAGCATCATGTCTTACAAGAATCTCGCCATCAACGTCAGGACTTTCGAATTCGCTGCGGCAAACAAAGACGCCATCATTGAAGTCATCAACGATGACCTTGACTTCCGAGCCCACGCGTGACTGGTTGTAGGCCAAGGATATCTCGCTCTGGAGATTCATCAGTTCATCCAGACGCTCCTGCTTGACGCGCTTTGTTATGCTATCCTTGAAATTATCTGCACCGAATGTACCTTCTTCCTCCGAATACTTGAATGCACCCAGTCTTTCGAAACGTGCCTCACGCACAAATTCAAGAAGCTCGTTGAAATCTCTTTTTCCTTCACCTGGGTGACCTACGATCATTGTAGTCCTGAGCACAACACCCGGCACTCTCTCACGCATCCTTTTTATAAGTTCCCTTGTCCATGCTCCGGTCACGTGGCGGTGCATATTGTCAAGAACCTTGTCTGATATGTGCTGGAGAGGAATATCCATATACCGGCATACCTTAGGATTGTCAGCCATCTGATCAAGTACGTCTTCAGGGAACGAAGCCGGATATGAATAGTGGATTCGGATCCATTCTATTCCATCAACCTCCGACAACTTCTGCAGAAGCTCGGCCAAGGCCCTGCGACGATACAGGTCAAGCCCGTAATAAGTAGTATCCTGCGCAATGATTATCAGTTCCTTTACTCCCTTTTCAGCAAGAAGACGGGCCTCTTCTACAAGATCCTCCATCGGGACAGACTTATGCGCACCTCGTATGAAAGGAATGGCACAATATGAGCATCTGCGGTCGCATCCCTCAGATATCTTCAGATAAGCGTAATGCGAAGGAGTCGTAAGATGACGCTGTACACTCCGGCATGGGTCAGGTTCGACACCCAGAGCCTCGACGACAGGAGCAAGATCTCTTGCACCGAACCACCCGTCTACCTCAGGAATCAGTTCAGGAAGTTCAGAAGCATAGCGCTGCGAAAGACATCCGAACACAAGCACTTCCGATGCCTCTCCACGTTTCTTTTTTTCGACAGCCTCGAGTACAGCCTGGACAGACTCTTCCTTGGCATCACCGATGAAACCGCATGTATTAAGAAGTAATACATCAACGGGAATATCCTCTCCCTCTGGCACGATTTCATAATGATCAGCCACCTGGGAAAGGATATGCTCTGTATCGACTTTGTTCTTGGAACAGCCCAAAGTCACTGTCTGAAGCTTCTTCATCGCGGATTACTCCTGCTCAGCTTCTTCTGTCTCCTCCTCTGCATCAAGGTCAACAAACTCAAGGCTTGCATACTTCTTGAGTGCGTTGTACCACTCCACAACCTTCTTCATGTGAGACACATAGAAACGGTCGCGGTCATAATCAGGAAGAGCCTTCCCGAAGAGTGCTTTAAGTTCCTCTGGCTTTGACTTTGCTGACGGAGCATCTGCATCACCGAGGACTTCCTTCATATTGAGGAAAACCTGCTGAAGCTTGACTTCCTCCTCATCTGTATAGATAGAGATATCGGCAAGAGAAGTTATCTTGCTGGACATTCCTACTGAAGACCTCTTCTTATCGGCAAGAGCCTCTACGATGGCTCCGTTTCTTGCCTGAGAAATATAAAGGTACAATCCGCTCTGGCCTGAAATCGCCAGAATCTTTGAAAGATCTGTTTTCATCTTATATTGCTATTTAAGTTCAAAATTTCATCTGTTACTCTGACTGTCAGGTCTTTAAGTTCTTCGAACGTACCGACATTCCTTATTACTGCATGTGCAGCAGCCTCTGCCTCTCCATTGGAAATAGCGTTCATGAGCCTTTGCTGCAGCATTCTTCCCATAACTGTCTCGCGGGTCATTCCATCTCTTGTACAAGCCCTTTCAAGACGAACTTCAAACGGGGCGTCAACCAGCAGGACCATGTCTCCAAAGTCCTTGAAATATGGTTTTTCAAGGATCGTAGCCGACTCAAATACCACAAAGCCGTCGTTCTTATATCCTTCCGCCCATTTACGGAAATCATCGACAAGAACCGGAAAGACCATTTCTTCTACTGAATTCAGAGCATCTCTGTCCCGAAAGATCCTTTCAGCAAGAAGCTTTGGCTGGAAGTTACCTTCCGCATCGCGATATGACTCTCCAAGCTTGTCTTCAATATCCGCCAGCAAAGTCTTATGTTCATGGTACAGCATCTTCACCCTGCTGTCGGCCTCATATACACCACAGCCATACACATCCCGAAGGATCGAACATACGGCTGACTTTCCGCTGCCGATGCCTCCTGTGACAACAAGAGTCTTCATCACCTGTCCCCCAAGATGCATTCTACATACACAGGTTCAAGAGAGCATGCGATGACTCCTTTCGGCATTTCACCTGTATGGACAGGACATTTTCCGCTTAACGAGCTTTGGAAGTCGTTGTAGTCGACATATAATACGACATCATCGGCAGGATTACCTATCAGCGGGAAAGAGCACTTGAGAGCAACTTCCACAGCCGAAGGTATCACTATCATTTCCTTGTCCTTAGGAAGATTCATCGCCTTGACGGGAACCCTCGTCTTGAACTCGACATACCTTGTGACCTCGAGAGAATAACGGATTTCGGAGGCTGAGATACGTACTCCGCGGATCTTCTCCAGTCCGACGATTCCTTGTATGTCTGCATCAATATCCGAATACTTGACGGGCTGTGTATATACCTGGTCAACTGTCTCAAGTCTGTAAGGTTCTCCATATATCGTCACTGAATCCGGAGTGACTTGTATATTTCCGACACTCATGTACTGAGGGCGATAAGATATTGAATAGGACGGCACGACAGGCACACGCTTATGGTCGACCTTTGCAAAACTGAAGAAAAGCGTATCTGATGCAAAATATTCCACAGTGACGTCGTCACCATAGATAAGATGTGCATACTCCAGGAGATCTGCAGATGTTACATAGAATGTATCACCTTCATGATGCTTCATCACTGACGGCTGGAAGTTCACCTTCCTTACCCTTCTTCTGCTTATGTCCTTGCTGATCACATTATATCCTGTCGTGCGGCATCTCGCCACCACCTGAGATACATTGGAAGAGACCTGCGCATAACCATCGAGATTGCAGTGTGCCTCGACGGAAGCAGTCAGATAGTCATTGTATTTAAGAGAAAGGTTGTGGATAAGCCATATACTAAACGCCAACAGGAGAGCAAGCAGCAATGCTGCCCAATCTCTCCCGCTGAAGCCTAAAGACTTTAGAAGCTTTTCCAGCAGTCCTTTCATTACATGCGGCTGTTACTGTCTTGTAGGGTCTGTGAAGTCCTTGACAAGTGCCTGCTTGCTGACGCGGATCTTTACATCCTTGTCCACTTCCACGAGCACATAATCATCCTTCACTTCGCTGATAGTTCCGTGAATACCTCCGATAGTGACGATCTTGTCGCCCTTCTGAAGGCTGTTGCGGAAATTCTCAAGCTCCTTCTGCTGCTTTCTCTGCGGACGGATCATGAAGAACCACATAACCACAAATATGAGGAGGAACATCACCCACATTGACCATCCGCCTCCCTGCTGAGCTGGTGCGCCAGCTGCCTGTAAAAGTGTAAACATATTCTATTTCAGTTAATTGATTGATAATTCAGATTACATGAGTCCCTTGCCTTCCTTGGCGACCTGTCCTTCGTTCACAAGAGTCTGTACGAGTCTGTCAAGAAGGCCGTTGACGAAAGAGCGGCTCTTCGGCGTTCCGTAGAACTTCGATATCTCCACATACTCATTGATGCTGACCTTCACAGGAATCGTAGGGAAAGTCACGATTTCCGCAAGTCCCATGACGATAAGCACGACATCGGTCGAGAAGAGGCGTTCCTTTTCCCAGCCTGACACAGACTCTGCAACCATACCGGAATACTTCTCATAGCCGGCAAATGAAGCCTGAAGAAGCTTCCTCACGAAATACTTGTCGCTCTCGACACCCTCTCCCTTGATCATCTCGCTCTGGTATAGCGGAATAAGAGTCCAGGCTTCGCCTTTCGCAAATCCCTTGAATGTCTTGCAACACCATGTCAAAGCATATGGCAGATCTTCATTCCAGAAAAGTGACTTTTCCTCAAGTATCTGCTCAAGCTCCTCGCTGTCAACGAATTCCTCTTCGAATATCCTTGTGAAAAGCCTGCAGTCCTCAGCGAGAGACCTTTCCGGTGATGCCATGTATTCAGCGTAGTACTCCTTTGCAGACACTGAAGTCATTATCTTCTTCAGCAGAAGGTCATATTGAGCCCAAGAGAACTTCTTCTTTGAGAACACCTTCTGGAAATCCACATCTTCGTCAAGAAGAGTCGCAAGAGCATTCTCGGCGAACTTCATGTTCGGATTCTTCTCCTCTTCTGTAGGGTTGAACTTCGCTTTTGCCGCCTCTATCCTTTCACGTGCAATCTTTGTAAGCGGAGACACGATGCCGAGCATATAGATATACAGGTCTCTGGTAGCTTCGCATGACTGTTCGAGAAGAGTCTCTGCCTGAGCGAGAGATGTATTACCCGACAAAACACTGCTATAGAGCACCTTGAAGGCCTTTATCCTTAAAATTCTTCTATTAAGCATGATTTCAGACAAAATTTTATGCAAAGATACATTCATTTTTCAGAAAAATCTCTAACTTTGTAAAGATTTACAAAAAAAAGACAAGCTATGTATAGTGAGGATTATGATGGAGCAAATGCTCAGGAGCGTTCAGGTGAGGACATCTACTCAAAACCTGTCAGAGCTGGAAAGCGTACATACTTCTTTGACGTCAAGGCTACAAAAGGCAACGACTACTACCTGACGATCACAGAAAGCAAGCGCAAGGTAGACAATAACGGTCATTTCGCCTATGACAAGCATAAGATCTTCCTCTATAAGGAGGACTTCGAGAAATTCGCCGAAGGCCTTGAAGAGGTGATCGCATACATCAAGAAGAATTGTCTGAAGGACGGAGGCCGCCAGGCCGGTGACAACTTCACAGATGTAGAATTTGAAGAACTTTAAAGACAATATTTCAAGGATGGCCGCGTGCCATCCTTCATTTTATACAGAAGCGGAACATGAAGAATTTCGGATTCATCCGTACAGCTGCGGCTGTACCTGCAGTAAGAGTTGCTGACATAGATTACAATGTGACGGAAATATGCCGTATCGCAGGAGAAGCATTCGGCAAGGAAATCTCGCTTGTAGCATTTCCAGAGCTGTCATTGACAGGTTATTCATGCGGCGACCTGTTTGCAATGAGTTCTCTCGTCAACGGAGCAGAAGACGGTATCAGGAAGATATTGGACTTCAGCCGCGGAAAGGCTATGACGATCGTGGTCGGTGCACCGGTCCCATACAGAAGCCGGCTGTACGATTGCGCAGTTGTGATAAGGAACGGAAATGTCAAAGGTATAGTACCGAAGACGTACATATCCTCATCAGACAGCCGCTGGTTCGCATCAGGAAGCGACTTCCTCGCGGCCGAGGTGAGAAATGACGGTGCGCTTCTGAACAACGGCAAAGACATCGTAAGAGAAGGCTATTGCGGCGAGATCAGATACGCCGGACAAAGATGCAACATATCTCCGAACATGCTTTTCGGCATAGGCGGCTGCACCTTTGCGATCGAGCTCGGCGATGATTTATGGGCGCCGGTTCCGCCATCTTCTCTTCATGCACTACAGGGCGCACAAGTGGTCGTGAATCTTTCGGCAGACAAAGAAGTACTCATGAGGGAACGGTACAGAAACAGCCTGATCAGTCAGCATTCTGCCAGACTCTCATGCGGATATGTATATGCTTCTGCCGGCTTCGGAGAATCGTCTCAGGATCATGTATTCGCAGGCGCAGCATCAATCTGGGAAAACGGTGACTGCCTCGCAGGTAACAAAAGATTCAGCATGACATCGACGCTGACAGTTGCAGACCTTGATATAGAAAGACTTGACAATCTGCGCAGAAGATCCGCCATTTTCAGGAACGTTTCTCCTTCAGGCACAGACGCAGGGACATATTACAGGCTTTACAACAGGATAAGCCTTGGTGCCCCATGCGAGACCGACTTCAGTAAGGATCTGCAAAGATATGTGGAGCCTCATCCTTTCGCATCAGCGGCCGATCTTGACTACAGATGTGAAGAAATAATATCAATGCAGGTCATCGCTCTTGCAAAACGGCTCAGTCATATCGGATGCAGGACTGCCGTACTCGGAATTTCAGGCGGTCTTGACAGTACCCTTGCCCTGATCGTTACCGCAATGGCATTCGACAGATTAGGCTGGTCACACGACAGGATCGTCTGCGTAACCATGCCCGGCTTCGGAACCACATCGCGCACAAAGAACAACGCCTGGGACCTTATGCAGGCACTCGGGGTCACAAGCCGCGAGATATCAATCGTTCCAGCCGTCGAGCAGCATTTCAGGGACATTGCACACGATCAGTCCGTACATGATGCGACATACGAAAACTCACAGGCACGCGAGAGGACGCAGATCCTCATGGACATAGCCAATCAGACCAACGGAATAGTGGTAGGCACAGGAGACCTGTCAGAGCTTGCTCTCGGATGGGCCACATACAACGGCGACCATATGTCCATGTATGCAGTGAATGCCGACATTCCGAAGACGCTCGTGAGAAGTCTCGTCAAATGGGCTGCAGAGAACACATTTGACAGCATGAAAGGCGTACTTCTGGACATTGTCGATACTCCTATCAGCCCTGAATTGCTCCCGGCAAATGACAAAGGTGAGATCCAGCAGGTCACTGAAGACCTGGTCGGACCATATGAACTTCATGACTTCTTCATATACAATTTCATGAGGAACGGCTACAGTCCTGAAAAGATATTCTTCCTCGCAAGAAAGGCTTTTGGCGGTTCATATGACGACGAGACAATCATGAAATGGCTCAGAACCTTTGTACGCCGCTTCTTCAACCAGCAGTTCAAACGCTCATGCATGCCTGACGGTCCGAAGGTCGGATCAGTAGGGCTCTCTCCACGCGGAGACTGGAACATGCCATCAGATGCATGGAGCACGTTCTTCGCTTCCGAGCTTGAATAATTTCTACAGCGAAGCTATGATCTTCGTGAACAAGGTGGTCATCTTGTCTGCTGCAGCATCTGCCGCAACCACGACATCATCACCATCATTTACATAATCTTCCGCATAGTCATCATGAGCTTCATTCGTGATTACTGACATTCCGAATACCGGAATGTCAGAATGACGTGCGACAATGACTTCAGGAATTGTTGACATTCCGACCGCATCAGCTCCGATGAGTCTGTAGTACTTATACTCTGCAGGCGTCTCGTAAGTAGGTCCGGTGCTGGCAAAATACACGCCGCTCTTAAGCTCGTATCCAAGGCCTGCCGCAAGTTCGAACGCCCTCATCCTCAGCTTCTTGTCATATGGCCTGGTCATATCAGGGAAACGCGGTCCGAACTCTTCCATATTAGGGCCGATAAGCGGATTAGGAAGGTGGCTGATATGATCCGTGATGACCATCAGATCACCGACCTTGAAGTCGAAGTTGACTCCTCCTGCCGCATTGGAAACGAAAAGATACTGTATACCGAGGACCTTCATGACACGGATAGGCAGAGTCACAAGCTCCATCGGATAGCCCTCGTAATAATGGAAGCGTCCCTGCATGGCCACAACGAATTTTCCTCCAAGCTCTCCTGCTATGAAGTTTCCCTTATGGCCGACAGCGGTCGAAACCGGAAAGCCGGGGATTTCCCTATATGGAATGATTGTCGGATTCTCTATCTTATCCGCAAGTTTGCCGAGTCCGCTGCCAAGTACTATGCCAGCGAACGGCTTTCTGCCGTCCAGTTTAGCCGCAATATATTCAGCGGCGGTCATGATCTTTTCTACTCGTGGATCCATAATCTTCATAATTTTGATATCAGATTCTATTCAGACGCAGCATCGCCTTACGCGCTTCTGCAAGGATTTCCTTTTCGCCGGGTACAACACGGTCTCTCATCACAAACCTTCCTCCGCAGATCACAGACTCGATGCAGTCGGAATGTGCTGAATATATCAGATTGGCCTCAAACGAACCTGGAGAAAGGAAATGATAGCTGTCAGTGTCGACTATCAGGATATCAGCCATGGAACCGGTCTCAAGCTTTCCGACCTCAAGTCCTAGTCCTTTGCCTGCGTTGACTGTCGCCATCGCCAATATCTCTCCAAGAGGCATCGCTGAAGGATCATCACGCCAGGCCTTCTGTATCATGGCTGAGGTCTTCATAGTCTCAAGCATATCAAGATTGTTTGATGATGCACATCCGTCCGTACCCAGACACACATTCGCTCCGGCATCGCGTAATTCATTGTATCTGAACTTATAGCCGGACGCAAGCTTCAGGTTCGAATTCACATTGTGCACACAGGTCACTCCCCTCTTTCCGAGTATCTCGACGTCCTCGTCTGAAACCCACAACGTATGTGCGGCTATCACATCCGGCCCAAGGACACCCAGTCTGTCAAGATATACGACAGGTGAAACTCCATGCAGAGCAAGACAGTCATCGACCTCCTTCCGGGTCTCAGACACATGGATATGTATCTTCAATCCCCTCTCGCGGGCAAACTGCGCCGCCCAAAGGATCATCGGTTCGCTTACGGAATAAATGGCGTGTATGGCAACTGCGAATGTGGCCATAGGTCCCCACGACTTCGATTCATTGTACATACGCTCGCACTGCTCCTTCTGACGTTCGGACTCCTGCGGGTCGTTGCGGTCGCATATGACATAAGCATGCACGCTCCTGAGTCCCAGTTCGGAAGCTGCCTTATATCCCATCGGCATATGCCAATAATGGTCATTGAAGGTCGTCGTACCGGTCTTTATCATCTCGAGACATGCAACCTTCGTCGCATGGTAGACATATTCCTCGTCGATTCCGGACTCTATCGTCCATATACGGTCCAGCCACTCATGAAAGGCGATATCCTCACCGACTCCGCGCATCATGGACATACCGGCATGCGTGTGCATATTCACGAAGCCGGAAACAGCTGTCCTTCCCGTGCAATCGACTTCCTCATCCACCTCTATATCATCAAATGTCTGTGTCCGGGCAGGAACGACCTGAGCTATCCTGTCATCCTTGATCAGAATATCAGAGACAACACCCTCGGAGACAATATTTTTCAGAAGTACAGTCCTCATTTTACATTACTTTAGAGTTTTCAAAGATATGAATTTTTTCTGACAAACGCGTGCCATTTCCTGACGATAGATAATTTTTTAAACATTATTTGACAATTTAAATAAAAACCCGTATATTTACTACGATTTTGAAAGCAAAATCTCACAAATACATAAAACAATTAAAAATCAACGGATAATGGCATTCAAAGGAGCTATCGAAGTCGATACACAGAAATGCAAAGGTTGCGGAGTATGTGTCGAAAACTGTCCGACCAAGAGCATCGAGCTCGCAAAAATGGTCAACAGCAAGGGTTATCATTATGCCGAGATGGTAGGAGACGCCTGCATTGGTTGTTCAAACTGTGCAATAGTCTGTCCTGATTCGGTAATCACTGTTTACAGAGTTAAAATCTAAGGGATATGGCAGAGAAAATTCTGATGAAAGGAAACGAGGCGATTGCCATATCGGCAATACGCAACGGTGCGGACGGATACTTCGGTTATCCTATCACTCCGCAGTCTGAAGTAATGGAGACTCTCATGAAGGAAAGGCCATGGCTTACTACAGGTATGGTTGTCCTCCAGGCAGAGAGCGAGACATCTTCTATCAACATGGTTTACGGCGGCGCATGCTGCGGAAAGAAGGTCATGACATCTTCAAGTTCGCCGGGAATCAGCCTCATGTGCGAAGGTCTCAGCTACCTTGCAGGCGCAGAGCTTCCATGCGTTGTCGTGAACTGCCAGCGCGGCGGTCCCGGTCTGGGAACCATCCAGCCTAGCCAGAGTGACTACAACCAGTGCGTGAAGGGCGGCGGACACGGCGACTACAATGCCATCGTTCTTGCTCCAGCTTCAGCACAGGACATGTATGACTTCGTCGACACAGGCTTTGACCTTGCTTTCAAGTACCGCACCCCTGTAATCATCCTCGCCGACGGCATCGTAGGCCAGATGATGGAGAAGGTGGAGCTCCGTCCTGAGAAGCCTCGCATGACAGAGGAAGAACTCAAGGCTATAGCCCCTTGGGCTACAACAGGAAAGTCTGCAGACAGGTCTTATAACTTCATCACTTCCCTCGCTCTCGAGTCAGACGTACAGGAGCGCTTCAACCAGAAGCTCGCTGCAAAGTACGAGGTGATCAAGGAGAACGAAGTGAGATATGAGGAGTATCAGACAGCTGACGCCGAGTATCTTTTCGTCGCATTCGGCTGTTCTGCACGTATCTGCGAAGCTGTGGTTGACCAGCTCCGTGAGGAAGGCATCAAGGCGGGTCTCCTCAGACCTGTCACCCTCTTCCCATTCCCGGCAAAGAGGCTCCAGGAGCTTTCAGGACAGGTAAAGAGCATGATGAGCATCGAGCTCAACCTCGGCCAGATGGTAGATGACGTAAAGCTTGCCGTAAACGGCGCATGCCCTGTAGGATTCTACGGAAGACAGGGAGGAAACATCTACACTCCTGACGAAATTGTAGAGGCGTTCAAGAAGTTCAACAATCTGAAATAAGGAAAAGCAATGAATATAGAAGATATCAAGAAGCCCGAGAACATCGTCTACAAGAAGACACCTATTCTGACAGACAATGTGATGCATTACTGTCCGGGATGTTCTCACGGTACAGTCCACAAGCTCGTTGCCGAGGTGATCGAGGAAATGGGCATCCAGGACAAGACCATCGCCATCAGCCCTGTAGGCTGTTCGGTATTTGCATACAACTACCTCAACATCGATTGGCAGCAGGCAGCTCACGGACGCGCACCTGCCCTTGCGACAGCGACAAAGAGGCTCAATCCTGACAAATATGTGTTCACATATCAGGGAGACGGCGACCTCGCATCAATCGGTACAGCCGAAATCATCCATGCATGCAGCCGCGGAGAGAACATCGTCGTGATCTTCATCAACAACGGCATCTACGGTATGACCGGAGGTCAGATGGCGCCGACGACACTTCTCGGAATGAAGACAGCGACAACCCCTTACGGCCGTGATGCAAAGCTGAACGGTTTCCCACTCGTTCTCGCACCGATGATCGCCCAGCTCGACGGAACAGCGTTCATCACAAGACAGTCGGTACACACAGCACCAGCAGCACGCAAGGCCAAGGCAGCTATCCGCAAGGCATTCGAATACAGCCAGAAAGGCATCGGACTCTCATTCGTCGAAATCGTTGCGACATGCAATTCAGGATGGAAGATGAGCCCTGTGGCTGCGAACAAGTGGATGGTGGAGAACATGTTCACAAAATATCCGCTCGGTGACATCAAGGACGTTTTAAAACAGGAGTAATCATGAAAGAAGAGATAATCATTGCAGGATTCGGAGGACAGGGCGTCCTCTCAATGGGAAAGATTCTGGCATACTGCGCGATCATGCAGGATATGGAGGTGACATGGATGCCTTCATATGGACCGGAGATGCGTGGTGGTACAGCAAATGTCTGCGTTATCGTGAGCGACAAGAAGATCAGCTCACCTATCGTGACAAAGTACGACACCGCCATCATCCTTAACCAGCAGTCACTCGACAAGTTCGAGAGCACTGTGAAGCCGGGCGGCCTCCTGATCTATGACCCTAACGGAATCATCAACCCGCCGACAAGAACAGATATCAAGATCTGCAGGATCGACGCCATCAACGTTGCGGCGCAGGTCGGAAACTCGAAGGTATACAATATGGCCGTGATGGGAGCATACCTCAAGATCAAGCCTATCGTGTCGTTCGACAACATCGACAAGGGACTTGCAAAATGCATCCCTGCACGTTATGCAGACCTTATCGCGCTCAACAAAGCTGCCATCGAAGAAGGAATGAAAGCGGTAGAAGAGCTGTAATTTCCTTTAAATAACTGTCAAACTGCTTTGATATGCTCAAATTATTTTGAGAAATCAAAGCAGTTTGTTATTTTTGCAGGGTAGGTTTAAACGTGAATGAAATGCTTGAGACAATAAAGCAGAGAATAAGGCAGCTGATCGCAGCATACGAAGCGGAAAAGATGGAGCGCGAAAGCCTCCAGGCCGCTCTGGACAAGGCTCAGGCACAGAACGAAGCCTACAGGAAGCAGATAACAGAGTTAGAAAGACAGATTGATAACCTGAAACTTGCAGAAGCATTCAAGGCGGGAAGCGAAGGCAGCCCACAGGCCAGAAAGAAGATAGACAGTCTGATGAAGGAGATTGACAGGTGCATAGCATTAATGGAGGGATAATATGGCAGAGCAGAGCATTACAATAAAGATTGCAGGCCGTTCATATCCGCTCAAAGTGAATTCTCCGGAGCACGAGGAAGTGATCAGAAAGGCTGCAGACGACATAAACAGAATGCTGGAGGCATATCAGAACAAGTTCCCTGAGAAGCCGATGGTGGAGATTCTTTCGTTCGTGGCATTGAATGTGTGCATGTCGAATGTGACACTCAACAGGCAGCTCAAGGACATGACTGCCGGTGAGGATGCACTTGCAAGAGAACTTGCAGGCTATCTTGACAATATTGATAAAAACAGCCGTTAGTTACTTATTTTGCTGAAATCAACGCTAATAATGTAACCGGGACTACTCGGATGGGGATGACTGGCCTATGTGACCCTTTTGGGGATTCCGCTATGCGGGACGGAGGATTTCAGAACCGATGATCCGGAGCCCAAATCTTATTTTTTAAGATTTTCTGTCAAACCGGCTAACGGCTTTTTATTGAATAACCTGACCAGTCAGCTTCCGAAAGCAGACTGGTCATTATTTTTGTAAAACTTAAACCAATATATATTTATATGAATATCGTAATCAACATTTTGTGTGCAGTAATCGGCGCCATCCTGGCGCTCGTAGCCTACATAATTGTCCGCAGAATAATTCTGAAAGGACAGAAAGACGAAATCATCAAGAAGGCTGAGATCGAGGCTGAGGGTATCAAAAAGGAGAAGATCTTCCAGGCAAAGGAGAAGTTCCTGCAGCTCAAGAGCGAACACGAGCAGTACATCAACGAAAAGAACAAGCAGATCAGCGATGTTGAGAACCGCCTGAAGCAGAAGGAGAACAGCCTGAACCAGCAGAACTCGGAGCTCGGACGCAAGAACAAGGAAGCGGACGCCATCAGAGAGAATCTCAAGACGCAGGTTGAGATCGCGACAAAGAAGACCGAAGAGTATGAGAAGCTCCGTCAGGAAGCGATCAGACAGATCGAAGAAATCGCAGGTATGACAGCAGCCGAGGCCAAGAACCAGCTCATGGAGAGCATGAAGGCAGAGGCGAGGACACAGGCACAGTCATACATAAATGATGTGATGGACGAAGCCCGTCTTACCGCAAGCAAGGAAGCGAAGCGCATAGTAATCAACACAATACAGCGTACGGCCTCAGAAACTGCAATTGAAAACGCAGTGACTGTGTTCCATATCGAAAGCGACGAGATCAAGGGACGCATCATCGGACGCGAAGGACGCAACATCCGCGCGCTTGAGGCTGCGACAGGAGTCGAGATCGTCGTTGATGACACTCCTGAAGCAATCCTCCTTTCAGCATTTGACCCTGTCAGAAGAGAGGTTGCACGTCTCGCACTGCATCAGCTCGTGATCGACGGACGTATCCACCCTGCACGTATCGAGGAGGTCGTTGCAAAGGTACAGAAGCAGCTTGAGGACGAGATCATGGAGACAGGTAAGAGGACCTGCATCGATCTCGGTATCCACGGAATGCACATCGAGCTTGTCAAGCTCATCGGCCGCATGAAGTACCGCTCGTCATATGGACAGAACCTTCTCCAACACGCTCGCGAAGTTGCAAACATCTGTGCCACAATGGCATCAGAGCTTGGTCTGAATCCTAAGGTTGCCAAGAGAGCCGGTCTCCTTCATGATATCGGAAAGGTATCAGACGAGGATCCGGAGCTTCCACACGCAATCCTCGGTATGAAGCTCGCCGAGAAGTACAAGGAGAAGCCGGAGGTTTGCAATGCGATCGGTGCACACCATGAGGAAATGGAAATGACATCAATCATCTCCCCTCTCGTAATGGTCGGTGACGCGATTTCGGGAGCACGTCCGGGCGCACGCCGCGAGGTCATCGAGTCATACATCAAGAGACTCAAGGATATGGAGAACATCGCACAGTCTTATCCTGGCGTGACCAAGACATACGCTATTCAGGCGGGACGCGAGCTTCGCGTGATCGTCGGAGCGGATCAGGTAACCGATCAGGATGCAGAATCTTTGTCAGGAGAAATCGCAAAGAAGATTCAGGAAGAGATGGTATATCCTGGTCAGGTGAAGATCACCGTAATCCGAGAAACAAGATCTGTAGCATTTGCAAAATAAATCAATACTTATACAATGAAAAGAATAATGACAATGCTCGCAGCGCTTCTTCTCTGCGTTGCAGCCTTTGCCCAGGATCAGCTCGTTACATGGTCATCACATGTCGAGAAAGCTGACGGTGATATATACAGGGTAATCTTTACCGGTAAGATTGCCCCAGGCTATCACACATACACCCTTACAGATGAGTTCTCTGCGACAGAGATCATGGACGCAGCCGTCACAGGCGGCGAGCTTTCTGGAGAGCCATATGAAATCAGCACTCCGATTGAGGAGAAAGACGAGTTCGGCGACCTTGCAAAACACTACTACGACGAGATCATCATCGCCCAGGACGTGAAGACTGCAGGAACCGCAAAATTCACCGGAACAATCTTCACGAACTCATGCACAGGCGGAGCCTGCAAGGCTGAATACTACGACTTCGAAGTTACAGTAGAACCTGCATCAGCAGTGGCACCTGCAGGCGAGACCGTTGCTCCTGCAGAAGATGCGGACGGTGAGAAGAAAGGATCTATCTGGGGTCTTATCATCGAAGCTATACTCTGGGGCTTCGCAATGCTTCTGACTCCTTGCGTCTTCCCTATGGTACCTATGACAGTGTCATTCTTCATGAAGGGCTCTGAAAATGTAGCTGCCGGCCGTTTCAAGGCCGCGATGTACGGTCTCTTCATCGTACTTCTCTATACCGTTCCGATTTCCGTGATCATCATGCTCACGAGGATCATCGGAGGAGATGCAGTTACAGCCGACATCTTCAACTGGCTCTCGACACACTGGCTGCCGAACATCATCTTCTTCATCGTGTTCATGATCTTCGCAGCTTCATTCTTCGGTGCATTCGAGATCACTCTTCCTGAATCTATCGTAAACAAGAGCGACAAGGGTTCAGACAAGAAGGGACTTGCAGGAGTCTTCTTCATGGCCCTTACCCTCGTGCTTGTATCGTTCTCATGTACAGGTCCTATCGTGGGTTCTGTGCTCATCAAGTCAACTCAGGGTGAGTTCTGGGAGCCTATGGTTACAATGCTTGCATTCTCTGTAGCATTCGCGCTTCCGTTCACAGTACTTGCATTCTTCCCATCGCTCCTCAAGAAGTTCAAGAAGAGCGGCGGAAGCTGGCTCAACTCTGTGAAAGTGGTTCTCGGATTCGTGGAAGTCGCTCTCGGTCTCAAGTTCCTCAGCGTTGCTGACCAGACTTACCATTGGGGCATCCTCGACAGAGAAGTTTACCTAGCTATATGGATCGTTGTATTCACCCTCCTCGGACTCTACCTCCTTGGAAAGATCCGCTTCGCTCATGATGAGCCGCTTGAATACCTCAAGGTGCCTCGTCTTGCGCTAGCAATCGGAGTATTCTCATTCGTAGTATACCTCATCCCGGGCATGTGGGGTGCGCCTCTCAAGGCTCTTTCAGGCTATATGCCGCCAATTACTACTCAGGATTTCGTCATCGGACAGAACAGCGGCACAGCGCACAGCGTGGAAGCCACGCCTGTGACTGACTCGGAATACGGCCTTCACCTCCCTCTCGGGCTTCAGGGTTACTTCGACCTTGACGACGCACTCGAAGCTGCTAAAAAGGCAGGAAAGCCCGTATTCGTTGACGTGACGGGACACGGATGCGTGAACTGCCGCGAGATGGAGTCCAGAGTCTGGAGCGATCCGACAGTCCTCGGAATGCTCAAGAATGATTTCGTGGTTGTAGCTCTCTACACTGACGACAAGCAGAAACTTGACAAGGAAGACTATGTGACAGACGCTGAAAGCGGAAAAGTCTACAAGGATCTCGGACGTGCGAACTCATACATTGCACGCACAAAGTGGAATGTAAACGCACAGCCTAACTACGTGCTCCTCTCCCCTGACGGAGAAATGCTAGTTCCGGTACGCGGCTACGACCTCTCGATCGACGGCTTCGTAGATTTCCTCCAGAGCGGCCTCGACGCTTATAAGAAATAGCACATTATCAGCCAGAATAACGATCCGTTCCATGAAGCAATTACCGTAAATGCTACATGGAACGGATTTTGCATATGCCTGCACGTTTCATCAGACTACCTATGTCCAGACTATCGAACATATTATTCATTCTGATTCTATCCTTATGCGTCGGCTCATGCATGCATGAGAACGATGCCGCGAGACTCCTCGATAATGCAGAAGCGCATCTTGAGACGCACCCGGACAGTGCCTTCGTTGCGCTTGACTCGCTTGACAGACGCCACCTCAACACTCAAGAGCTTCGCGCACGCCACGCCCTGCTGTATTCCATTGCACTTGAAAAATGCGGAATAAGCATGACGAATGACAGCATCATCAATATTGCTATAGACTACTATAGCAATGAGGGCGACAAAGAAAAGGTAGAAGAAGCACTTCATTGGAGAGAGATAATCCTGGAACATGCCGTAAAGATAGAAGTGGCTGACACGCTCCAAAGGCAGAATGCAAGGATCATTCAGGAAAGATATGCAGACAAACTCGAACTTGTCGAGAAGCGAAGACAGACATGGGCTGTCATTCTGGCTGCCATAGGCATCATTACGCTGTGCATGGTAATAATCCGGAGATATGCTCACAGACTCAAGCAGAAGCCGGATGATGAAGCAATGACACTGATCAGGCAAAGGCTTTCCGTATTGGACAAGATCCTGGCATCACATATTTCCTCCGATGACAAGGCATACCGGATTTCCGAGGAGGAGATAGAGAACCTGATTTCAGACAGGGAGTCGTTTCTGATATCCACAAAGATCGTATTCAAGGAGAGTCATCCGAAATTCATCTCCATACTTGAGAGCAAGAGACTGACCGATTGGGAAATCGGATACTGCTGTCTCTTTACCCTCGGTCTGAAAGGAAAGGAAGTCGGAGAGTTCATCCAGAAAAAACGTCATTATATCATAAGCAGTGAGATCCGCAAAAAACTCGGCCTCGGAGAACATGACACAAACATCGGAATCTGGCTCAGGACGCTGCTTGCCGAGACTGAGAGTATCTAAATCATCAGATGTAAGACTTTAGCGCCTCTTATTTTCGTCACATTTAGCGAACTTATTGTATATCAACGCATTTGAATTGCAACATTTATCTTTTAAAAGATAGATGTAAAACTATCTCTCCATAATTTTGTATCAAAACAGATACATTTATGACTGGGGAAAGATTCAAGAAATGCAACATCATCACCTCGCTTGCCGTACTTGCAACAGCGGTAACGACCTACCTTCTGACCATAGAGCCGACCGTCTCATTCTGGGATTGCGGCGAGTTCATCGCATCGTCATACAGACTTGAAGTAGGACATCCGCCGGGGAATCCGACATGGCAGATATTCGCCAGGCTATTCACATTATTCGTCAGTCCGGAACATGCAGCAGCCGCTGTCAATGCCTGCAGCGCCATTTGCTCGGCACTTACGATCTTCTTCCTATACTTTACGATAGTATTCTTTGCCAGAAGATTGATTTCTCGAAAGGAGTACAGAGGTTCAGACATACTCGCAATCTGCGGGTCCTCGGCGGTAGGAGCGCTCGCATACTGCTTCAGTGACACGTTCTGGTTCTCTGCTGTAGAGGCCGAGGTATACGCAATGTCATCATTATTCACTGCAATCGTATTCTGGGCCATGACCCGATGGTATGAAGAAGCATACAAACCTCATTCCGGAAGATGGATCATCCTGATATGCTTTCTGATGGGACTGTCTATCGGAGTTCATCTGCTGAATCTGCTCAGTATTCCCGCAATCGTATTCATGTATTTTTACCGTATCCGTGAGAGCGGTTCATACTCAATGATGCAATTATGCGGAATATTCATTCTTTCCTGCGTGATATTGGCGGCCATACTTTTCGGAATCATTCCGATTCTCCCGAAAGCCGCTGCTTATGCAGACCTCCTTTTCGTCAATGTATTCGGCCTTCCGTTCAACAGTGGAGCGGTCACATTCATGATAATACTGCTTTCAGGACTCTTTCTGGCCTTGTTCCGGACTCTGAAACACAACCAGGTCGCAGCAAACACCGTACTCTTGTGCGTTACAACGATCATCATCGGCTTTTCATTATATGCGACGGTCATCATCAGGTCAAACGCTAATACACCGATGAATGAGAACATGCCGGACAATCCGTTCACGCTGATGAGCTATCTCGCTCGAGACCAGTACCCGAAAGGTCCGATAGTATATGGGGAATTCTTCGGTGCAGACTACGACATCGTGGAGAAAAAGTATTGGGCAAGAACGGATGACAGATATGTAAAGGGAAATACCGTGGACATTTCATATACTCCCGAATCAAAAATGTTCTTTCCGCGAATGTGGGATTACAGGGAAGAATCATATATTGATGTCTACAAGAGCTACATCGGAGATGACGGCATCAAGGTACCGGGATGCAAGGAAATGAAACCGACCTTCATACAAAACCTGATGTTCTTCTTTGACTATCAGGTCAACTGGATGTACTGGCGGTATTTCATGTGGAACTTCGCCGGACGTCAGAACGAGATTCACAGCCCGGTTCCGGGAGATATATTCAAAGGCAACTGGGAATGCGGAATAGGATTCATTGACCGGATCAGACTAGGAGATCAGACGGATGCTCCTGCATATCTTGCAGAGAACAAGGGCAAGAACCACTATTATATGCTGCCGCTGCTTATCGGAGTCATCGGTATTTTCTTCCAATTTGCCGGAGACAGAAGAGGCTGCTGGCTCAATTTCCTTATGTTCTTCATGACGGGAATAGCAATCGTGCTCTACCTCAATCAGTCCCCTCTTCAGGTCCGCGAGAGGGATTATGCATATGCCGGCTCATTCTACTTCTTCTGCGCCTGGATCGGTATAGGAGCGCTAGCTTTAATCAAGAAGGCACAATGCTTCCTCTGCGAGGAGAGGGGCAAAAGATGGGCTGCTGCATTTGCTCTGTGCACCTGCATGGGCATACCGGTACTGATGGCCGCGGAAAACTGGGATGACCATGACAGAAGCAACAGATATACGGCACGTGAGCTTGCCTTAAACTACCTCAGAGGAATCGGAGAGAACGGCATTCTGGTCACTCACGGCGACAACGATACATTCCCGATCTGGTATGCACAGGAAGTCGAAGGCTTCCGCACCGATGTACGCATCGTGAATACCTCTCTTCTCGGAGCAGACTGGCATATCGAGCAGATGAAACATGCCGCCAATGAATCCGCCCCACTGGACCTCAGTATCGGGAAAAGTCAGTATATGCAGGGAGAAAACGAATATGTCCTCATTTACGACCCCAGAGATTCCGTATATCCACTGGCTGATGTGATGAGGGTATTCCGGCATCCCGATGCAAAGATACCGCTGACGAGCGGAGAATATGCCGATTATATCGCATCCCGGAGATTCAGCATCCCTGTAAACAAGGAGAATGTGATCAAGCACGGCATTCTTGACGAGAAATACGCAGACATGATTCCGTCGGAGATAGTCCTGACAATTCCGGAGGGGAAAAACGGCATTACAAAACCGGAACTTTTCTTTCTGGATCTTCTTTCCGAATATAAATGGGACAGGCCGCTGAACTTTCTCAGTGCCGGTGGAGACCTTCAGATCGGTATAAAGGACTACCTTATGTATGACGGTTTCACATATCGATTCGTTCCGATCAAAAACAGGACAAACATATCCGAAAGAGGATTTACCGATACGGATGAGCTATATCGCAAATTCACCTCCGTCTATACGTGGGATACTTTGAAGAGAACCGACTGGTTCGTTGACTATCAGAACCTGTATACATTTTGCGGCGTCATGTCTCAACGGGGAATGTTTGCATCTGTCGCGACGGAAATGATTGAAGCCGGTGAATATGAACGTGCCGTGCAAATACTGGACAAATGCCGGTCTGTCATACCTGAAGAGAGTTTTCCGCTCGATATGATCATGTATGGCTTATCAAATGAAAGAGACCTCGTCAGTATGATCGAGGCGTACTATCTGGCCGGAGAATCTGCAAAAGCTTCAGAATTGTGCGCATCCATGTCAGATGAGGTTCTTGTTTCTTGTAAATTCTTCCTCAGGCACTACGAAGACGCTGCAGAGTACTTCGACTCCTGCTACAATGTTCTAGCAGTTCTGGCTGCAGTCGCAGATGAATATGGCGACACTCCCCTCGCCTCCTCAATACGCCTCAGATTCAACAAGTTGCTGGAGTGAAGTGAAAAGTTTCGTTAATTAACTAAATATTTAGTTGGATAATTAAAATATTAGTTTTACTTTTGCATCGGAAAGCTCGAAAGACCGTTCTTTCCGATGCTGATCTGTAATGAATAATATACATCAATATGGGAGACAAGTTAAAAAACAGACCACAGGAACTGACCAAGGCTGAACTTGAGATAATGCAGGTCATATGGCAGAAGGAGAAAGTGCTGGTGCATGACATCCTCGCAGAACTGCCGGAACCGAAGCCAGCGTACAATACAGTGTCGACAATTGTACGAATTCTCGAAAACAAGGGATTCGTTTCGCACAAGGCATACGGAAGGACATACGAGTACTTCCCTATCGTAGCTAAAGAGGATTACACCAATACATACATGCGCACTGTCCTCGACAACTTCTTCGAGGGATCGATCAGCCGCATGGTGAACTTCTTCTCAGCCCAAAAGTCGATTTCATTGGAAGAGACCGACGAAATCATGAAGATATTGAACGAAGACAAATAACGTAACCAGCAACACACTGACCATCAAAGACTTACCAAATCCACGTGCTCCCCTTTGGCGGCACGCAATTACAGCAACTGGCTGAAATACAATTATTTACAAATCACAACATGAGAATGATCGGTTACATAATTGAAGTCATAATATGCAGCGGGCTGTTTCTGGTAGCATACCGCTGGCTTCTCGCCAGGAAGGTCAGCTTCGGTCTCTGCAGGACGTTCATTATAGCGTCCATGCTTCTGGCTGTCGCCATACCGGCTATGAATGTTCCTCTTTTTCCTGAGAACGCATTCGAGCAGCAGACGGTTCTGACAGGATTTGATTTCTTTGAAGAGGAACTTGAGGGGGTCGCGAATGCACAGTCTTCAGAAGGGACAAAAGCTTCAGAAATGAAGACAGGCGAAAATCTCCCGGCAAAGGGGCATACTGACATCAGGGCTGCTGCTGGTGTCGCCGCAAGTATCATCTATGTTATTGTGGCACTTGCCTCACTTGGACTGACTGTATATAATATTATAAAGATACAAAGGCTCCGCAGACGTTCAAAGCTGACTTTTACGGAAGAATATACCCTCGCCGAGCACGTGGATATAAAGACTCCGTTCTCATTCCTGCTGACCATATTCATGGGATTCAATTACGAGCCTCATGAAAGACAGCAGATACTGACCCACGAGGCCAGTCATGTACGCCACAGACACTCATTCGAACGACTGACCCTATCTATCCTCCGCTCTGTATTCTGGTTCAATCCGTTCTTCTGGATGGCCGAGAAGGACCTGGAAGAAGTGCAGGAGTGGGAGACGGACAAGGATGTACTCAACGAAGGGTACGAACTTGACACATACAGAACAACCATTTTCAAACAACTCTTTGGTTATAATCCGGATATATCCTGTGGGTTGAATCATTCATTGACAAAACAAAGATTCATTATGATGACTCAATCACGTCGTGGCAAAGGGGCCTGGATCAGGCTGGCTGCCACACTCCCCGTAATCGCAGCTGTCTTTGTGGCCTTTGGCTGCGGTACAAAAGAGGTAAAGGCTTCAGACGAAGTTTCAACGAACCTGACAAATGGCACGGAAGCGACATATATAGATATGTGCCATCCATGCGACGCTACCGTCAGCAACTCATTCGCTGCTGGCAAAGCGGGACGATCTCACTCTGGAATAGACTACGTACTTGACGAAGGTGATCCTGTCTATGCGGCAGCAGATGGTGAAATATCATCCATCACACGCGACGACAGTAACGGACTTATGCTGGTGCTGAAGCACGCTGACGGCTTTGAGACAAGGTATGCGCATCTTTCACAGGTGGACATTGCTTCGACATTGAGTTTCAAAGGTAAAGATTCGGGGCATGATATTTCAGGACACACCCATCATATCTCCACTACAGCCGACCACACAGGATGGACTTTTAACGGAAAGGTATTTAAAGGACAGCTTATAGGATATGCCGGCTCGACTGGAAGAGCTACAGGAGCTCATCTGCATTTCGAGCTTCGCCAGCATGACATTCCGGTTGACCCGTCACCGTTCTTCACATCCGACAAGCCTGTCAAGGGGCCTTTCATGATAAGCATCAGAGAGATGTCCGGTGCTTCCGGAATAGAGTACGCGATATTCTGCAACGGAAAGCAGACAGCAAAAGATCAGATTGGCAATGCTGTTGCAAAGTTCTTTGACGACGGGACTGACATGCATTCTGCCACAGTCCACATTGCAGCAGAGGGAAATATCCCGATGGGAGTCATCACCGACATCAAGGAGCAGCTTCGCAATGCCAGGGCTTTGAAGGTCAGGTATGAGACTAACGAGCACCCGATAGTTAAGCGTCTGCCACCTGCGCCAAAGACCGATATGTACCCAGCCACAATAGATGCACTCGTTGGCACCAATCGCAGAAACATCATCGTCATAAGGGTAAACTC
>JAGBCS010000070.1 GCA_017937885.1 Bacteroidales bacterium | reverse complement strand
GCTTATGTCTCTTGATCCGAAAGACAAGACAGAAAAGGCGGCAGAGGCAGTAAAGTCCGACATACCGGAGAATGTGGATACAAAGAGGTATATGACGAAGATGTCCGAGGTGAGGAGTCTCAGGGATTCTCTTGATGCAGTCAGCATGCGTATAGAAGAAACCAGAGTCCTGTATGACCGTACGAATGACCCGGGAAAGAGAGACATGATAGCAAATGACATCCTGTCGCTTGAAAGAAGGCTTCCGCTTCTTCAGGATTCCCTTGAAACGGCATCATCTGTCCTTCAGCAGATAGAGATGGAGTTTCTTTTCAGCGGAGTCGTAATCGATCCGGACATGCTTCTGGCAGAGGCTGATCGTGAAATGGTCGGCGCCACAGCGGATTATGTGTTTACCAAGATGAATTTCGGAAAGGCTCCTTCAATGCGTATCCAGGAGCCGGAAAAGAAGTTCGACTACTCTTTCAAGATACTCGAGGAAGGTCAGTTCGCGGAAGACAACACCATTCCTTCCGGTATCGTATATCAGATACAGATGTTCTCCCTGACCCACAAGGCTACGATAAAGAATCTTAAAGGTTTGAGTCCGGTGTTCGAGTCAAGGAATGCTAATGGACGATATATATATAGGGTAGGTCTCTTCAATACATATAATGATGTTCTTGCAAATCTCAACGCCGTCAAGAAAGCCGGTTTCAGAAGTGCATTCATCGTCGCATATGAGGACGGAAAGGAAATAAAGGTATCGAAAGCCCGTACTTTGGAGTCCAAGGTGGTCCAGAAAAAGGAAGTAGAGAAGATACCGGAAAAGTTCGAGGTCCGTATCGTTCCTTCGGAGGGAGAACTCGACATGACCATTGCGGGAGGCATACGTCAGCAGGCTCCTGGAAAGGAGATTTCGCGCAGAGACAATGAAAACGGTACCGTAGTCTATGTCGTCGGTCCTTTTGCAGACAAGGAAAAGGCAGAGAATATTGCCGGTTTCGTCCGTGCAATGGGCATCAGCAATGCTTCGTGTGTAAAAATACAATAATTTGATATGGGTTTCATAATCACGCTTATACTCGTAGGGCTTGTGCTGATATTTGCCGAGGTCCTGCTTATCCCGGGCGTCGGCATAGCGGGTATTCTGGGTATCCTTTCCATGGGGGGCTCATGTTATTATGCATTCAGTCAGTTAGGTCAGACTACCGGAATCATCGTTACAGCGGTGAATGTAGTGCTGGTTGTTGCGCTTTCCGTTTGGATTCTCAGAGCCAAGACTTGGAAAAGACTGACGCTTGAAACGAACATTGATTCCAAGGCTGTTCCGAATGACGGGATTCTGACTGTCGGTGCAAGGGGAAAGACTCAGACCAGGCTTGCTCCTATGGGCATGGTCCGTTTTGGCAATGATGTTGTGGAAGTCAAGGCGCTTGAGGGAATGATCGATCCGGGCATTGATGTGGAGATCGTGATGATCGAGGATAACAAGGTCTATGTCAAGCCGGTCGGAGAAGATTTTTAATATTATAATACATAATACATTATGGATGCAATGATCATTGTATGGATCGCGGTTGCCGTAGTCGGCCTCGTGATCTTCCTGTGGTTCTTTCCTGTTACCTTGTGGTTCCAGGCGCTGATCTCAGGAGTGCGCATTTCTCTTATTCAGCTTGTCCTCATGCGCTGGAGGGGCGTTTCTCCGAATACTATCGTAATGGCGATGGTGACCGGAACGAAGGCAGGTCTTACACTTTATGCAAATGAACTTGAGGCTCACTACCTTGCAAAAGGAAATGTTCCTAAGGTCGTGAATGCCCTTATTTCTGCCGACAAGGCAAACATTTCACTTGATTTCAAGATGGCCGCAGCCATCGACCTTGCGGGACGAGATGTTTTTGAGGCGGTTCAGATGTCAGTCAACCCTAAGGTCATAAACACACCTCCTGTGACAGCTGTAGCTAAAGACGGTATCCAGCTGATTGCAAAGGCCCGTGTTACGGTGCGCGCAAACATCAAGCAGCTTGTAGGAGGTGCCGGAGAAGAGACTGTTCTGGCTCGTGTAGGAGAGGGTATCGTATCGTCAATCGGTTCTGCAGAGAGCCATAAGCTCGTTCTCGAGAATCCTGACAGCATCTCGAAAGTCGTGCTGAACAAGGGACTTGATGCGGGAACAGCCTTTGAGATTCTTTCCATCGACATCGCGGATATCGATATAGGAAAGAATATCGGAGCGGTCCTCCAGATGGATCAGGCGGAAGCTGACAAGAACATCGCTCAGGCGCGTGCAGAGGAGCGTCGTGCAATGGCAGTGGCCCTCGAGCAGGAAATGAAGGCAAAGGCGCAGGAGGCGCGTGCACGTGTAATTGAAGCCGAAGCTGAAGTGCCTCTGGCAATGGCGGAAGCATTCAGGAACGGAAATCTCGGCATCATGGATTACTATAAGATGAAGAATATCCAGGCCGATACGGAAATGCGTGAGAATATCGCCAAGCAATAATTGTTTTTGCTCTTTTATTTGGTGAATCACCAAATTTATTTATATCTTTGCAGTCCCGTTGATTGGAACGGGTCAGCTTGGTGAGATGGGTGAGTGGCTTAAACCACCAGTTTGCTAAACTGACGTACGGGTAACCGTACCGGGGGTTCGAATCCCCCTCTCACCGCAAAAAAAGGAAGTCATGCGACTTCCTTTTTTGTGATATATGGTCTTTAGAATGTAAATCCCACACCGCATCTGATCTGGTGGTGCTGTTTTCCTTTTCCGAAACCCCAGAATCCAAGCTGGTATTCGTATCCTATCCTGATGGAGAATCGTCCTATATCAAGTCCGAGAGCTGGATTTGCGAAAGTGCGGATGCCGGAATTCGTCACATCGGCATACCCTCCTGCCCTGAGGCTTACAAACGGACTTGCAAGCATGTTAATGAAGCTGTATTTGATGTCTGCAAATACAGGCACTAGATAAGTCGGAGCATCGGTTCCGGAGATAAATTCTGCCGCAAATCCAGCGCCACCTCCTACATAAAGTCCGTTGCCGAAACTATATCCGTGTGATGATGTTATGCCCCATGTGTTGGGATCGTTCCAAGAGAGCTCAACGTCTGCACGATAATGCTTTCTGTACATCCTGCTGGTGCTTACCGTGTCGGTAAAAGGCTGGACAAAGGCATCTTCTACTGCCTGATATCCGTTCACGACTCCGTCTTCAATAGCCTTGTAACCTTTCTTGAACGGTTTTCCTACCTTTTCAAAAAAAGTGTTCCCGGAATGCTCGTGCTTGACAATCACTACTAATGTGTCCTTCTCCTGTGCGGAGAGCACAAAGCCCGAAATTATGAATGCGCAAATAATGATCAAGAATCTTTTCATCTCCTTCTCACAACTGTTTTTCTACTTCTCTTTCATCAGGAATCTCAATGATTTCCTCTTCGACATCAAGGAACTTCTCAACAAATTTGTCCTCGATCTTCTGATATGTTCCCACAACGGCGTTTTCTACTGCCTGATATCCTTTTACCACGCCATCTTCAATCTTCTTGTAGGTATTGACTACCTTTTCTTCAATCTTTGTGTTCATTGTGGGCCGATATTATTTCTTTGCTGCTTCAACTTTAGCCTTAGCTTCTTCTACTCTCTTGTTTGCAGCCTCAAGTTCCTTCTGCATCCTTTCCTTTTCTGCCGCAGTTCTTGCTGATGGCTTTGAAAGTCTCTTCTGTTCTTCATAGAACGCCTTGGTCTCAAGCTTTGTGGCCTGGAAATTGGCCTTGTCGATCTGGCGCTGGAGTCTGGCGCTTTCCTTCATGTCGCGGAATGCTTTCTTCATGAAGCTTTCCTTTTTTGTCTCTTCCTTTGCTGTCTGAGTATCTTGCGCATCAGCAGAAACTGTACATCCGAGTAAAATGGCAAATATGCCGGCTGTCTTAAATAATCTGTTCATGATATTGTCTGTTTAATTTGATGGTGCAAAGGTATTTACTGTTACTTTGCAGGAAAAGGGAAAATGTGCTTATGTTTTGGTCAGATTTGCCGATTTGAAAATCTGTTTGGTCAGATTTGCCAGTAAATTAGGTTGATTTGCTGATTGTTTATGGGGTATTTTGTTCAAATATGCTGATTTTATAACTTTGCATCATAATTCATTTGCGATATGATGGATATTGAACTTTTGGATATTGATGCAATCCTCAAGGGGCTACGATTTCCTTACAAGGTCAGTAAGGTTACACAGGTGGTTATTGCTGCCGGTGAGATCTCATGCATTGTAGATTTGTATTCCTATATCCTTAAAGCTCCGTCTATGGCTATGTTTTTTCCTGGTCAGGTCATCGAATCCATAGAGGCAAGCGAGGACTTCAGCGGATTCGGTATGTTGACGACCGAGGCTTTCACCGATTCATTAAATCTGCCGGTCAGCTTCCAGGAAAGGCTCTCGATCAAGTCGAGGCACTTCTATTCTCTTAATCAGGAGGGTGTCAGTGCGTTCGCCAACTGTTATTCCACGGTCAAGAGCATCATGAATCAGGAAGGACATCCATACAAGGAAGAAATCATAAGGCATCTGTTCAGTGCTTATTATTATGGCCTTGGATATTATGTCCATGATGCCCAGCAGCAGAAATCCGTCATGACGGGCCAGCAGGAAGTGTGTGAAAGATTCATTTCCTTGGCTTCAGAGCATTTCAAGAGTCATCGGGATATCGGTTTCTATGCCGATAAGCTATGTATTACAAGAAAATATCTCTCGGCTCTGCTCAAGCAGGAAACGGGTATGACGGCGTTGGAATGGATTGAGAAATTCGTTGTACTTTATGCAAAAGGATGTCTGTCATCCACTACAATGACCGTTCAGGAGATAAGTGATGAACTTGAGTTTCCGTCACAGTCTGTTTTTGGAAAATACTTCAAGAGGGTGGAAGGGCTTTCACCTAAAGCATATCGTCAGGCGTTGGATTCTCAGCGATGATAACCTCTGCAATCATGTGGCCTGATGCTGTTTCTTCCAGCTTCTCGCTGTTCCAAGCTGTCTTCATGTAAGGGTGACGCAATGAGAGGTATTCTTCCAATACTGCTTTTGCAAAAGCTGCAACCTCGTTTGTATTTGTCCTGTTGACGTCATACAGAACCTGGATGCATTTCCTATAATATTGTATGTTGACCGGATTGCGTCTGAAACCGATCAAGAGTCGGGGACGTCCTGGGTTTCTCCTGACAGGAGGAGGTGGTGCCATCACGTTGTCAACCAGAAATGGAAATCTGCGGAAGGCGTTTCTGAGCCCGTACATAAGACAGACATGATGGATGTCTTCAAAGGTATTTATCGAGATGGTGTTCATTTCTCTGTTCGGTTTCTGTTGCAAAGATAAGTCAATATCTTAGATTTTCGTTTTGCCGATCAACTCTATTTCTGGTCAGAAAGGCTAAAGTCGCAATCTTTTAACAAGGTGAATATTGTATAAGTATAATCGAATTTGAAAATCTTTCGTTCATTTTGGGTAAAATTTATGCAATTTGCACGATATTCTGTAAAATTTATCTTATATTTGCGATATAAATTGACCCTATGAACAAGCTTTCTTATACTTTAGGTGGAATTGAGGTTGTGTCTCAATGCGCTGAAACACAGAAAACTAATAAATTTTGGACCCTGATTTATGTAAGATCAGGAGCCGGAATATGCATGTTGGAAGGCCGGCTTCAGGGATTCAGTGATGGAGACCTTTTCATCATTCCGCCAAGATTGTCATATAGCTTCGTGAGTGATGATCTAGGAGAAGAATATAATGAAAATGTGCAGGCCTCGATAATGAGGTTTTCTGAGTCTTGGCTTGACGCTCTTCTGTCTGTTTTCAGGTCTTGCAGCAAGGTCGTACTAAGACTCAAGGAGATGAAATCGGCCATGTCTGTCAATGGTACGAAATGGCTGAAGGTGTCCTCTCTGATGGCGGAGCTGACGACGTCTCTTCAGCAGGAACAGCCGGAAAAGATACTGCAGATTCTTGACGCTTTTTCGACAGAAACGGATATCTATCCGATGTCCCGGACGACAGATTATGATGATGCGGATATTGCCGAAAAGGTCGTAAGAATCAAGACTTATCTGGATTGCCATATACTGAACAAGATAACCCTTGAAGATATATCCTCCTATACGGGAATGAACAGGACATACTTCTGCCTTTTCTTCAAGAAACATTTCGGATCCTCGTTGACTGATTACATCAATTCGAAAAGGGTGGATATGGCGGCGCATCGTTTGAAAGACAGACGTGGATGCATATCGGAAATCGCGCATGAATGCGGATTTCCGACAGTCACTTATTTTAACAGGATTTTCCGCAAATATCGAGGTGTGACACCATCGGAATACCGTAAAAGTTTATAACTTTACGCAGTAAACAAACAAGTATATGGATAATCATAAGATTCTTAAGGCCCTTGTGGCCGTTGTAATGATAGCGGTGATAGTTGTTCTGGTGCTCATAACGGTAAGCCACGTCCGCATGGGACTGGATTCTTCGAATTCGAAGCTCATGCTTGCCTTATATGTGGCGATGATATGCTACGCGGCATACCGTGCCTTTGTCTGCATTAAGGAGATCGTCAGAAGGTAATATCCGGTATATGGATTCCGGAACCGCCGCATAAGCTGAAGGCAATAGGAAAGACCGGCTGGTCTTCTACGCCGTTCATGTATATATCCAAGAGTTCCTTTCCGCCGGTGGTGCACTGGAACTTTCCTTTGTCGTTGATTGTAATCAGATGGAAATCAATTTCTTTTCCGTCAAGATCCCGATTACTGATACCCATAAGGAGGTTGCGTTCCACATAATGTTCAAGATTTTCAGCCGAGCAGTCTGATTCGGCCAGAAGTATCATCAGCTGGCCATGGTAAATCTCATCTACGAATGACAGGTCTTCTGTTGGCTCAAAAGTCTGCCCTGCGACAAATTCGCAAGTCTCTACGTGTGCGTTGACTGCCATAACGCCGCAGAAACGGTCCATTTCCTTGTCTTTGCGTCCTGTCAATGAGGCAAAATCGCAGCCAAAGTGCGCGAGTCCCATTTTTCTCAAGTCTTCGACACCATAATAATATGCCTTGATCTGCTCGTACGGTGCCAGATAGAAGTCTTCACTGATATCGGTTTCTTCAGGATCGATATCATGACTGCTGTCAAATCCGATAAGGTCAATCCTTTCTGCCTCCGTTTTCACAGCCGCTCCGATTTTCAGATGATTCTTTACATCGTCTGCAGGATACAATCTTTTGAAAATAGCTTCAGAAGATCCTTCAATACAAAGTGAATCAATGATATTCGAAGGTGTCAGGCTGAACATCTCGAAAGTCTGCAGCTCTTCCCAGACATTCATGATGTCCTCATAAGACTTATCGCTTATATCATATACATAATAATTGCCGTTGCTGTCATATACATTTGTCGTACCGGTTCCAAAGCATGGATTATAAGGGAGGCTTGCCCAGGAATCAAAGCAGAACGTGCGTTTATCATCAAATCTCAACTCCGCCCAGTCAAAAGAGAAATTATATACCATATCCTTTTGGGTAAGTTTCCATAGTCCGTCATATGGCTCGAGATTCACCGTATATACCGAATCGCGGCCAGACAGAAGGAATTTCATCGAAACTTCATGCGAGCTTCTGTTGATCATTACGAGCTGTCCGTATTGAATGTTGCTGTCGTCAAGTCCTCCAATATAACCTCCCCTGCAGCCGCATAGGATGAGCAAGGATGCAATCAATAATAACGTTCTTTTCATTATAAGTCCTCCTGTGGATCTGAAATCCATTCTGAATCGATGGTAGAATAAGAGCAGAACCAGCCTACTCCGTTTTTGATGTTGGTGTATGTGAAAGATGGTGATGATAATCCCAAACTGGCAAAAGGACTGTCGCTTAAATCATACTCAGCCAAGATTGTCCTATATAGTTCTTCAGACAGTTTGAATAATCGGCATTTGATCTGACGTTCCTTTATCTGATAGTTTTCGTAATCATGTCGGAAATAGATATCATATGTATTGTCTGTTTCATCACAGTCTTTCCAGATGAAAAGAGATAACCCATTCCAAAGAGTGAACACAGGAGAATAAGCATTGGGATCCAGCGTGAGGCCTTCACCGTAGCTGATCGGCCATATCGGACTCTCCGGAAGGAGGACGTCCGGAGTGGCGTTTAAAACGACCTGTCTTAGAACTGAGACTCCATAATAGTCTTCTGTTTCAGGATTGTCCTCGTAGGCGATGTTCAGGTGTCTGATCCCGTTTTCCACGACTTTCAGATCAACTTCGAAATCAGGGAATTTCTCCGGAATGGTTGTAACTGCTGTTGCCGTTTCTATCCCGTCCGCCCCAGCAATGATTTCTATCCGGTCTCCGTGCTTGAACACTCCCGCATCGAAGCGGAAACCGGTCTTATCCAGCCTGACGGATGAAGTTTCCACCTCTTTGCCGTTGCATTTCAGAATGACAGCAGCATTGTCCATATATGTATCTTCGTTGCCTATTTCTGTAATAGGCAATGCCTTATGAACAAGGATCGATGTAGAATCTTCTGCCCCGATAACCGATCTTACCGCAATACGCTGCTCAAGTCCGTAGGTATCCAGTTCGAAGGAGTATCTGCAGCTTGTGGCGGCAAGGAAAGAAATAAGTATGATTAAATATTTATGCATATATGCTTCAGAATTTTAGAGTGTAACTGAATGAAGGGATGATCGGGATTATTCCGAAAGCTTCTCCGATATAGCTCAGACCGGAAAGATTCTCCTTTGTGAAATCATATGCGTAGTTTGTATATACTACAAAAGGATTCATACTGCAGTATACATTATAAACGCTGAGATTCCAGATGCTTTCATTTCCTCTTTTGGTCGTCTTTCTGAAGTTGAATCCGATGTCGAGCCTGTGATAGTCGGGAATCTTAATATTGTTCGGTTTTTCATAGAAATTAATGGGATAAGATCCGAGCTCTTCTGACCAGATGCCATGAGATTCCGCGGTCACCCAGCCTCCGCTGTGGAAGTTCCAGCTCGCATAGACTTCGCATCGCTTGCCAAGCTTTCTTGTTCCCATGAGGGTTATTTTATGGCGGTTGTCGTTGCGGTCTTTGTACCAGGCGGGATAGAACTCCTCGAAAAGCCTCTGGCTCCATGACAGAGTGTAATATGCTGTCAGGGATGTGTTCTCGTCTGTCCAGGAAACTTCCGTTTCCAATCCCCATGAACGGCCTTTTCCGACGGTCATGGCCTCCTCCCAAAGGTGGATCGGCGGATAAATGCCCCATTTGCCTCGAAATTCCAGCAGGTTGCTCATGGTCTTGTAATATCCCTCCGTGCTGAACCTGATGTTGTGTGGGAGGTTTACATATACGCCGGCCGAAATCTGTCTCGAATGGCTTGGGGCGATCTTTTCAGTCGAAGGCATCCAGAAGTTGGTCGGCAGCATGAGGTAGTTGGAGGAAATCAGGTGGTCGTTCTGGACCATTTCGCTGTAAGAGAGTTTCAGCGAGGTGTTCCCGCCGCAAAGGATGCGTAATGCGGCGCGAGGTTGAAGACTGTGATAACCTTTCCCATCCGTAAGTATGGAAGAATAACGAAGTCCTAAATTTGCTGTCATCCACTCGGCAACCGACATCTCGTCCTCGAAATAAGCGGAGGCCTCCCATGATAGCTTCAGGCCGTTCTGGAAGAAGTGTTGAGAGCGTATTTCCACATTGTTTTCCGTAATATGTTCATCCGACAGATATTCCGGAGAATATCTGTGCAGCATCAAGGATGCTCCATATCGCAGATGATGGGTCTCTGAAGGACGGAAGCTAAGGTCGGCCTTGAGTCCCAGATCTGTTGTTCTCGAACGGTTTTCACTGATCTTGTATGTGGAATAGGGAATCTCGTCCATGGAATAGACTTCCTTGCTGTTTTCGAGACCGGAAAAAAGAGACGAATATCGGCTTATATATGCTTTCGCTTCGATTTCATGTTCGGGAGTGAACCGGAAGTCCCAGTCGACCGAACCAAGAAAGTTTCCCCATTCCAGCCCTATGGCGGCTTCATTTTGATATGATATCCGGACCTGAGACCCGTTGTCGGACTCCTCTGTTTTGTCTCCCTGTCTGAATTTTGCGGCGTCGCGGCCACCGTAGATGTTGAGTGAAAGACGGTTGTGGTCCGAGAACCTGTGGGTCACATTGGCGTTGAGGTCCCAGAAAGCATATTTAATCCTGAAATCGCTTTTCTCGACCTTGCTGACGACAAGACTTGCCGGTTCTGTCAGAACGTCGAGCCAGCTGCGTCTGAGACCTATGTTGAAAGAGATCTTGCCTTTTACTATAGGGCCCTCGAGCTGGATTCTTCCGTCGAGAAGACCTATAGAAAAGATGCCGTGATACTCGTTCATGTTACCTTCACGCGTGCGGACATCCACGACGGACGACAAGCGTCCGCCGTAGCGGGCGGGGAAACCGCTTTTGTAGAAGTCTACGGACTGAACTACATCGGTGTTGAAGGAAGAAAACAGTCCGAGCAGATGGCTGACCTGATACATCGGCACTCCGTCCAGCAGATACAGGTTGTCAGATCCGTCACCTCCTCTTACATACATGCCGGACAGCAGTTCGGTACCGGAAGCTACGCCGGGGAGGTTCTGAAGAGTCTTTATCACGTCGGGGGAACTGAGTACGGCGAAACCTTTGTTGAAGGATTTTCCGTCTATTTTCTGAAAGCCGGTCTGGGTCGTGTTCCGTTCCTTTGCCGTGAGAGCCGTGATGACGGATTCTCTGAGAGTGTCATGCCGTTCCTCTACGAAGATCGTGTAGTTCTTAGGATTGCGTCTTTTGCCTTCATGGGTGAGAACGACATACTTCTTCTGGATTTCCCAGCAGATGCCGGTACCGATGAAAAGTGAATCCAGACACGCTTCGAGCGTCTGGCGGGCAGGCCTTATCCTGGCCTGTGAGGGAATGTCAAGTCCGATGGACGAATCATAGATGAAGTTCACATCGAAATGATCATGAATGACCTGCATCTGCTGTCTTATTGTCGGAAGATCTTCTGCATGGACAGACTGAACCACTGTCATGGGAAGAAACAGGATAAATGTCAGGGTGATCTTGTTAAGCGTCTTCATTCTCAATGCTTTTTCTTTAGTTACGCCAGTATGACGACGGGTGGATGAAAAAGTACTACGCGAAAATACAAAATATCCTTATCTTTGTCTTGTTGATGGAAGAATTGTTCAGATATAACTACAGGCCGCTGTGTCTTTTTGCGTTGCACTACATTCCTGATCCGGACGAGGTCGAGGATGTGGTTCAGGAATGCTTTACAGCCTTGTGGGAAAAGCTGGAGGAGGGAAAAGCTATCGCAAACCGTCGTGCATACCTGTATATGACGGTGCGCAACCGTTGTCTGGACAGGCTTCGTAAAAAGGGCATTGAGACGGAGTCTCTCAAGCCTTATGACACCTACGGAATAATTGACGACGATGATGCGCAGGAGCGCTCGCAGACTGAGGCGCGGCTATGGACGGCCGTGGATGCCCTGCCTCCGAAATGCCGTCAGGCATTGCTTCTGAGCAAAAGGGACGGACTCAAGTATGAAGAGGTTGCCCGGGAGATGGGAATATCGGAGAATACGGTCCGGAACCAGATAAGCAAGGCTCTCAAGCTTCTCAAGGAGGGTGCTGTGAAGATTTATTCCTTTATTATCGGATTATTTTAGAAACGCTGTAGTACTTTTTTCAATGGTCTTCGTCTTTAAGGCAGAGAACCTGAATCTTATACCGTTATTATGTCACAGTTCGAGGACAGGCATCTGGACTTCGTCCTGAAGCATTATCAGGAAGGGAAGTTCGACACGACGGAAGCGATAGACCGCTTCAACAAGGCGCATGGCATCATGCCTAAACCACGCAGGAGAATTATCTATTTTTTCTCCGGGGTTGCTGCGGCCGTCCTGCTGGGAGTCTTCCTCTTCCATTCTGCTTCTCAGAACCGATGGACAGAGCTGGAGGCCCATGCGGCTGTTCGGACAGTTGTCCTGCCTGACGGATCCGACGTGACCCTCGCTCCGGGATCCTCTCTCCGATATAGAGTCAGGTCTCCACGCATTGTGGAAATGACGGGAAAGGCCTTTTTCGACGTCGCACGCGATGAGTCGGCGCCATTCGAGGTGCATTCAGAAAGCGCTTTCGTCCGTGTGCTCGGTACGGAATTCATGGTCGATGCAATAAGACCGGAGGTCACAAGTGTATATGTTTCAGAAGGAAAAGTACTTTTCGCCACATCAAAGGATCAGGATGGTGTTATGCTTACAGAGGGTATGGAAGCTGTTCTTGAGCACGGATGGACCAGGCCGGAAATCCTTGAAGAGCCTGATGTCAACTCGATAGCGTGGCATCGGGGTACATTCGTCTTTGAAGATACACCTTTGAAGGAAGTCCTCACATGTCTTTCACAATATTATAATGTTTCCTTCGTGGCCTCTGATCTTGACAAGAGACTCAGCGGAGAATTCTCGACGGAAGACCTTGACCTTATCATAAGTCTGATCGAATCTGCTCTTGATGTGACGATAGTGAAATAAAAAAAGCAGGAGCAAATCCCATTCTGTGGATTTGTCTCCTGCTCGATTTATATGAGTATCAGATTATCTGAACTGTGCGAACTCAACGTCCTTTGCTGCTCTTTCTGCGAGATTCTCGTCCTTTGAGGCTTTAGAGATGTAGTTGTGCACTGCATTCTCGTCACCGATTCTAGCGGAAGCTACTGCCTTGAGGTATGATGCTTCAGGGCTGTCGCACTTCAAGGCTGTCGCGTATGATGCATCTCCGTTGAGGAGCTGTGCGAGGGCTTCGTTGAAGTTCTTCTTGCCTGCAAGTTTCTGTGCAGCCGCTGCGTATTCGCCGTCGATGATGTCGATTACTGCGGCATTTTCCATGGAAGTCTTGTTATCTGCGTATGCAAAATACTCTGCGGCAGCATTGTAGTCTCCCTCGCGCATTGCGATGACTCCGAGGGCGTTATAAACATCCGAATCTTCAGGAACTTTTGCCAGAGCTGCTTTTGCTCTTGCGTTCTCGCCCATATTGATGTATGTCGCCGCCATGTTGTACTGGGCACGCGGGCTGTTGTACTTCTCGAGTACCTTCCTGTAGATTGCAAGTTTCTCCTCGTTTCCGTCTACCAGGGTCGCAGCGCGCAGCAGAGCCTCTTCATCAAGAACGTCAATGTTCTCCTCCATCATCTTGACGAGCTCTTCGCCTGTGAAATTGGTGTATTCGATATTTGCGATGAAGCGTGCACGGCGCAGTTCCGGAAGAACCTCGTCTGCGAGCGATTTGTAAACGGCCGACATGTTTCGGATTTCCCTTTCCCTGACTGCAGGATCGCTGTACATGGAGAGAACGCGGATGATGAGGTTCTTGTCTTCGAGATCAGACTTTGCCACAAGTTCCTGGAAGCCTTCCCAGTCCTCGGCAACGCTCTTGACGTTTACCGGGCCTTCCAGTCCGGCCTTGCCTGTCACCTTGTTGAAGGCCTCTTCTGCTGACTTGGATCTGTTTACAGAGAGTTCCGCATTCTTTTCCTCCTCTCCATCCGGAGAGGCATATGCTACGACATCCGTGCTGACGATATTCATCCTGTCGTTTGCCTTGATGGCAGCGAGGGCAGCCTGGAAGTCCTTGATTGACTTTGAATCAAGCTGATTGCTTCTGACATCTGCACTGTTTATGTTGTAGAGGATCTGTCCTTCGGCAGTCTGAGTAAGCACTTCCTTGTAGCTGTCGGACTTATAGTCTACCTTACCGTCTGTATTTACCAGCATGTAAGTGGTGTTGGCTCCGTCGGCAACCTTTCTTGTCGGGAGGGTTGTCCTTGCTGTCTTGTACTTCACGACGCTACGGAGCTCAAGATAACACTTCTCCATACCTGGTGCATATTCGAAATTCACTGTCTTGCTGATAGTTGCGCCTTTTGCCGGGATCACGTCATAATTGTCCCTTACGTTTTCTCCCTGGAACATGAGGGGCTCCATCTTCGCTTCACCTCCCTCATATACGATGACCGGAGTCACTTCGAGGATGGCTTTCGGGTGGAAATAGTCTGCAGGGTATGTCACCGATACCTTGGCCTCTATCTCACCTCCTACTACCTCCAGGACTGCAGGTTCGCATTTAACCGTAACGTCTCCCACCGTCTCGGTCATCTTCTCTGGCGAACTGCAGGCTGCAGCAGCAAGGCCGAGGATGGCGGCAGACACGAATCTGATCATTTTCTTCATATAATAACTTTGTTAGATAATCTCGGCAAATATAATCATATTTTCTTAACTTTGCAGAGTTATGACTAATCAGGAATTACAGACACTTAAGAATAAGTTCGATATAATCGGAAACGACCCTGCCTTGAACAGGGCACTGGAGATTGCTGTAGCCGTTGCTCCGACCGATATAACGGTCCTGGTGACGGGCGAGAGCGGTGTCGGAAAGGAGAATATTCCGAAGATAATACACCAGATGGGACGCAGGAAGAACGGAAAGTATTTTGCCGTGAACTGCGGTGCTATCCCGGAGGGAACCATAGACTCCGAGCTGTTCGGTCACGAAAAGGGTTCCTTTACCGGAGCAAATGAAATGAGGAGGGGATATTTCGAGGAGGCTGACGGAGGAACGTTGTTCCTTGACGAGATCGGAGAACTGCCCCTTGCATCACAGGCCAAGCTGCTGAGGGTGCTTCAGTCCGGAGAGTTCATCAGGGTGGGTTCATCAAAGGTGCTGAAGACGGATGTCAGGGTTGTGGCGGCGACGAATGTGAATCTTATGCATGCCGTATCGAAGGGCAAGTTCCGTGAGGATCTTTATTACAGGCTGAATGCCGTTTCGATCAAGATGCCTGCGCTTCGTGAGCGTCCGGCCGACATCAATCTTCTGTTCAGGAAGTTTGCATCTGACTTTTCCGCAAAATATGGCGTATGCAAGGTCTCTCTGACAGAAGATGCGTCCATACTTCTGCGCAAATACAGGTGGCCGGGAAACATCCGCCAGCTTAAGAATGTCGCCGAGACCATATCGGCGTTGGAATCCGCAAGGCTTTCCGGGTATACGGACAAATGCACGATAGATGTTGACGTACTGTCAAGATATATTCCGAAAGAAGAGCCGAATCTTCTGCCGGCCAAATCGACGGCATATCAGGATACGGCGGAAGCAGCAGGGGAGAGGGAGGCGATCATCAGGATGCTGCTTCAGCTGAAACAGGATGTCGATTACCTCAAGGATGTCGTGGCGAAGGCCGGACTGGCGCGTCCGTCAGCACCAGCAATAGCTGCTCCGCAGGATTCTGTCCCTGAATGGCATCAGCCGGACATGATGGATCCGGGACAGTTCATGCCGATGGAGGACGAGGTTCTTCCGCCGGAAGAGGACCCGGAGGAGCAGGATTTTCAGGAACGGGAACATGAGGACATGTCGATAAGGACTGCCAGCCTCGAACTTATTGAGAAGGTCCTCCGCAAGCATGGCGGAAACAGAAAGGCCGCGGCAGCAGAACTTGGCATTTCCGAAAGAACATTATACCGTAAACTTAAGCAGATCACAGATAAGTAATGATGACAGGAAGAAGAACAATAATATCGGCATTCGGAGTCGTGGCAGCACTGGTGGTGACCATGTTCATCGTCCAGTCGTGCGGCATATATTCTTTTACGGGAACATCAATCCAGCCGGAAGTCAAGACAGTGACGATCAACTACTTTGAGTATAAGGCGCTGAAGGTCAATCCGTCATTGAGCAATGACATCACGACGGCTCTTCAGGACAAGTTCCTGAAACTGACGAAGCTGGAGCAGGTGGATATGGACGGCGACCTTGAGATCATTGGTGAGATCTCCGGATATGACGTGAAGGCAACCGCCATCACGGCGAACGAGCAGGCAGCTCAGAACCGTCTGACCGTATCCGTGAGGATAAACTTTGTAAACAGGAAGTTCCCGGAGGATGACTTTGAAAACAAGGCATTCTCTGCTTATGCCGATTTTGATGCAAACGAGTCTTTGGATGCGGTAGAGGCTTCATTGTGCGAGGAGATCATCGAGCAGCTTTGTGAGGATATCTTCAATGCGACGGTAGCAAACTGGTAGTGACATGGGATATATTGACCTGAAGAAACTTAACCTTGACGAACTGGTAGGGGTCGTCAACCTTTATCCCTGGTTCGGAGGCGCCAGGAAGGAGCTCTGCGTGAGGATGAGCGCGATGGGCGACAGCTGGGGCACGGCGCAGTATGCGGATGCCGCCATGTATATAGCGTCGCGCGGAAAGCTGGCAGACATGGTGCGTTCGAAGCATACCGACGACTGGACGGATGCGGATATGGAGCAGTTGCTGAAATCATACATTTCGGAAAGTGAGGAGCCGGTATCGGACGAATCTCCGGTCCAGAGGAGGGTACATGTCGTCGGCGGAGACTATTTCAGCCAGGCTGAATACGACAGGGTCCGCAAGACCGATGACAACGTCTTCTCCCGCTATGCTGCGAAAGCCAGACAGGAGAATCCTTACGTGGTGAGAAACGAGGAAGATTTCGACATGTACACGGAAACGCTGGCTCAGATATACTTGGAGCAGGGCTATCCGGAGCAGGCAAAGAGCATTTATTCAAAACTTCTTTTGGCTAATCCAGAAAAAAATGCTTACTTTGCAGCCCTTATTCGAAAAATTGACGAATTAAATTAGTTTTCAGATAATCATGAACGTACTTTTTACAGTTTTGACAGTGCTTGTTCTCATTGCAAGCGTTCTCATCACTCTCATCGTATTGCTTCAGAACGGCAAGGGCGGTGGACTCGCTAGCAACTTCGTGGCAGGCAACCAGACTTTCGGTGTACGCCAGACAGCTGACATCCTCGAGAAGATCACTTGGGGTCTTGTTGTCTTCATCTTCGTTGTGTCTATCGTAACTACATTCACCCTCGGAAACAATGGCAGGGGTGTAGATTACACAGAGAAGATCGAGATGGAGGTTCCGGCTCCAGAGTTCCCTGTTGCCGCACCTTCGACTGAGACATCAGCTGAGTAATTGAGATCTGGCCGTACTGACAATTTGTCAGAAATCGGCGTTTGGAATATAATTTGACTTTTAGCCGTTTGTTCGCAAGAGCAGACGGCTATTGTTGCATCAAATAATATAAGAATTATGACAGAAAACAAGTTTGAGAATTTAAGCAGGTTCGCTGTCAATCTCAATGAGAGGGCGGCGCAGGGCAGACTCGATCCTGTGATAGGCAGGGACGAGGAGATACGTAGAGTATTGCAGATCCTCAGCAGGAGGACAAAGAATAATCCGATTCTTGTAGGAGAACCGGGAGTAGGAAAGACGGCCATATCTGAGGGCATAGCACAAAAGATCGTTGACGGAGATGTGCCGGAAAACCTCAAGAGCAGGAAGATATATTCCCTTGATCTTGGAGCGTTGATAGCAGGCGCCAAGTATCAGGGAGAATTTGAGGAAAGATTGAAAGGGGTCGTAAAGGAAGTTGTTGACAGTGAGGGAGAAGTGATCTTGTTTATAGATGAGATTCATACGCTTGTAGGAGCGGGAAGGACATCCGGTGCAATGGATGCATCAAACATCCTCAAACCGGCCCTCGCAAGAGGTGAACTTCGTACTATCGGATCGACGACCTTGGATGAATATCAGAAATATTTTGAGACAGACAAGGCTCTGGAACGTCGTTTCCAGATGGTGATGGTGGACGAACCTTCGCCGGCTGCGTCAATCTCGATCATGAGAGGCCTCAAGGAGAGATATGAAAACCACCACAAGGTCCGCATCGAAGATGATGCGCTTATTGCTGCCGTGGAGCTTTCGCACAGGTATATCACGAGTCGTTTCCTTCCGGACAAGGCCATAGATCTTGTAGACGAGGCGGCATCGAAGCTTCGTCTGGAAATGAACTCCGTGCCGGAACCGATAGCCGAGCTTGACAGTCGCATCAGGCAGCTTGAAATCGAAAGAGAAGCAGTCAAGAGAGAGGGGGTCTCACTGAAGACGGATAAGATAAAGGCGGAGCTTAAGGAACTTGTGGCACAACGTGATGAACTTCGTAAGCGCTGGGATGAGGAAAAAGGTATTCTTTCCGAGCTTCAGACACAGCGTCAGAGGATGGAGGATTATAAGATAGAGGCACATAATGCGGAGAGAGCGGGAGATTACGGACGGGTCGCGGAAATCCGTTATGGAAAGATGGCTGAAGCGCAGAAGAAGATCGACGAACTGACTGCCCGTCAGGCGGCGGTCAAGGATCCGATCATCACGGAAGCAGTGACTCCGGAAGATATTGCGGAAGTTGTGGCAAAATGGACCGGAATCCCAGTCCGCAGGATGTTGGAAAGCGAAAGAGAGAAGCTTCTGCGGATGGAGGGTGAACTTCATAAAAGGGTTGTCGGTCAGAATGATGCGATTGCCGCCGTTTCTGATGCCGTACGGCGGTCTCGTGCCGGCCTCCAGAACGAGAAGAGACCTATAGGGTCCTTCCTTTTCATGGGAACGACTGGCGTCGGAAAGACAGAACTTGCCAAGGCCTTGGCTGAGTTCCTGTTCAACGATGAGAATATGATGACCCGTATAGACATGAGCGAATATCAGGAACGTCACTCTGTGAGCCGTCTTGTCGGTGCGCCTCCGGGATATGTCGGATATGATGAAGGCGGACAGCTGACGGAGGCGGTAAGGCGGAAACCATATTCTGTCGTGCTGCTGGACGAGATCGAGAAAGCCCATCCGGACGTATTCAATACGTTGCTTCAGGTGCTTGACGATGGTCGTCTGACAGACAACAAGGGACGTACCGTTGACTTCAAGAATACGATTCTGATCATGACGTCAAACGTAGGAGCAGACATCGTCCAGTCATATATGGAGAGACTTCCTGTGGAAGGTGAGGAACGCCAGAAGATGCTTTCCGATTGCCGTTCCGAGGTTCTTGAGGTTCTGAAAAGGACGGTCCGTCCGGAGTTCCTCAACAGGATTGACGAAGTCATCATGTTCGAACCTCTGTCGCAGACAGATATACGCGATATCCTGCATATGCAGATGAAGGATCTTCAGAACAAGCTTTCTGAGAACGGCGTGACGGTCGGATTCACCGAAGAATTCGTGGATTACATGAGCACGAAAGGATATGAACCGGCATATGGCGCTCGTCCGATCAAGCGCCTGATGCAGAAGGAACTTATAAATATCCTCGCCAAGGCCATTCTCGACGGTCATGTGCATCGCGACAGTGCAATCACTGTCACCGTCCGTGACGGTCAGATTGCTGTTGAGGACTAAATATGACAATACGGCAGCAGCCGGACTTTCAGGACCGTGCTACCCCTCTGGCCGCAGAGGGAGGGGCCCATCGCTTGCGATGGGAGGGATTGTCCTGAAAGACCGGCTGCTGCCGTATTTATGAATCAGAGTCCTATTTCTTCTATGATTCGGGTCATGCCGGCGTATCGGTCGAGAGTCCAGAGAATGAAGCGGATGTCTACACAAACGCATTTGTTATACCCGGGAGTATACCAGACATCGCTGGCAAGCGACTCCTTGTTCCCGTCGAAGGCAAGTCCTATGAGCTCTCCGCGCGAGTTGAGCACAGGACTGCCGGAGTTTCCTCCAGTGATGTCGTTGTCTGTCAGGAAGTTGACGTACATTGTCTTTCCATCCTGTCCGAAGCCCCATCTGCCCCAGTCTCCCTTGCGGTAAAGAAGGTACTGGCGGTCGTTCAAGGTAAAGTCGAAGTCGGACGGCTGGTATTTCTCAAGGATACCGGCAGGGGTGGTCTTCCAATCGCAGATCACTCCATCATAAGGCTCCAGTCCCCCTACGGTACCGTAGGTGATCCTCATGGTCGAGTTTGCGTCAGGATACTGGACTTCACCATTCTCCTTCCTCATTTCGTAGAGGGCATGTGCATACTCTCTCTTGAGGGCGACAAGGTTCGGAGTCCCTTCTATCTCGGTCTGGATACGGTTAAACTCCACGGCCCTTACCTCCTGTGTGAAACGGCACAACGGATCCGCTGCAATCTCTTCATACGGGACTTCTCTTCTTCCAAGACGGGAGATGCCCTCGTCTGAAGTGAAGATGCTGTTGTTCCAGAGGTATTCTGCAAGTGCCGTAGCGTTTCCGTCGAATCTGGCTATCATCTCCTTCTGCCATTGTCCCAGATATGTCGTGTCCATATTTGCAACATATTCCTGTATGGCATAGAATGTAAGATCCTTTTCTACTCTCAGGTCCAGCTCAGCATATCTTGAAAGCATCTTTTCTCCTGTCGCGTCCTTGTTTCGAGGATTGAATGCCCTCATCATTATCTGGTTGAGGCGCGACCCTCTGATCATGGTCTCGCGGTAGTAGACGGTGTTTCTCTCGACTTCAGTCACAGCCTGATACTTTTCTTTCAGCCCGTTGAGGATATCGCCCCAGCATGCAAGGCCCTTTTCGATTTCCCTCTTGCTTTCCACGACGCCGAATCTTTCGACGCACTGTTCAAGACCGCAGAAATTCTCCTGCATGTTGCTGAGTGAGAAGAAATGGTCGGCGTATTTGAGTCTGATATCCGGGTCCTTGTCCATCCATTCTTTCATTATCTCCATCTGGCGTGTACGGATCCTGTTGCTGACTGGAAGCTCGACGGAAGTGTTGAAGTCAACTTCGTATGAACTGCTGTAGCGGTTGGTCCTTCCCGGATAGCCTATGATCATGGTATAGTCACCTTCCTGATAGCCGTCAAGCGAAATCGCAAGCTTTCTCGCCGGCTTCATAGGGACGTTGTCCTCAGAATAATCTGCCGGTGAGCCGTCAGGCGCTGTGTATACGCGGTACATTGCGAAGTCGCACTTGTGCTGAGGCCATTCCCAGTTGTCAATGTCGCCACCGAACGCAGCAGAAGATACCGGAGGGGCGGCAACAAGGCGGACATCACGGTATACTTCGTAAAGCGCCATATAATACTTCTTGCCTTTCCACATTGAAGCCATCCATGCATCCAGTCCGGTCTCCTCCTTGTATTTCTTTTCCATCACGTAGCTGAGCTTCCTGAGACCCAGAGGTTTCCCTTCAATCTGCATCTCCTCCTGAATCTTCCCGACTTCCTCAGTCACATCCAGCACTCTCTTCAGGAAATAGATGCTCTTGCCCTTTATGTGGACCTCTTCATCTGACCTCATTGCCCAAAAGCCTTCTTCAAGGTAATTATGCTCCGGCGTGCTCAAGGCATGAACGTCGCCGTATGCGCAATGATGGTTCGTTATGAGGAGACCCTGATCCGAAATGATGCTGCCTGAACAGCCGAAGTCCAGAGAAACGACAGCGTCAGAGACGGCCGCCCCCGGAGCATCGGCGTTGTATATCTCGTTTGCAGATAGCTCGAGGCCGCGTTCCTGCATCTTCTTCTCAAGAGCCGCATCGATGGCATGGATCATCCACATGCCTTCATCGGCCCATGCGCTATGCGTAATGACCCCGAAAAGCAATACCGCCAATAACTTTATACCGGTTGACTTCATATTATTCAAAGATACTTACTGTTCCTTCCTTCTTGAAAGAAAGCTTTGCAGGCTGCTCACGCACATCATCCTTCGAATATGTTATCGTCCATGTCTCCATGGTCATGAGCTCCCAAAGCTTTTCTGCAGTCATAGGCTCGGCAAAGCGGATGCTTATAGCTGGCATCAGATCCTTGTTAAGATCCAGATAGACGCCGATCACCCCCTCATGCTTTGAAAGATGGTTGCTCAGGAACGGCATGTTGCGCAGGATTATCGGTTTCTCGTAATTAGGGTCTACGATTTCATATACATACTGCTGCTTTCCTTCTGCTGCCTCTATGCGGCTCTTCCACTGTACCTTGAAAGGAGAGAACATGTTCCGGAGGAAAGTCTCCACAGGCACATACGACTCGCCGTCTTCAAGCTCTACGAATTCATACTCCACTTCGATCTCCTTGGTTCCGCCGCCATGAACCGGCATCTGGAGAGTCTCCATCTCGACTATATCCTCAAACCAGTCTTCGTCCAATCTTTCTGAAGGATCCATGTATACGCGTACGATCAGAGGACATGCAAACTCGGTCTCAAGGCCGTAGATCTTCTTGCCGGTGAGGCGCATCTGCATGCCTAAGTAGTTGATGTCCATCTTGTCATACATACCTTCGGTGCGTATCGTCACAACCTTTACAGAGTCGACGACCGTGTGGTCAGGAGTGTTGACCCTGAACTTCGAAGGCTGGTAGATCGCCTCCTGGATCTTGTCAGGATCGGTCTTTGCTGGGTCATAGAGTATTTCTGCAGAGTGTCTGTTGACGAATGTCTTCACTCCGTGTACTCCTGCGATCTTCTCGAGTCTTGCCTTGAACGACATCGAACTTCCGTAGCATTTCACTGAGCGGAGGCCGTCAATCTGAACGGTCTGGAGGGTTGAAGGGTCGACAAGCTGAGTCACGGTTCCGTCCTCGGCTATATTCTCAATACCCCATTCTACATCGATGGTAGGGAGCTCGAGCTTGCCGCCGGCCCACATGCCGAAAGCTATGAGGATCACCGTAAGCACGGCAGGAACGAATTTCCAGAAACCGCCCTTGCTGCCCTTGGAAACGCCTACCTTCAGCGCTCCGGTCGAGCATGCTGCTGTACATTCTCCGCAAAGAGTACAGTCTACAGAATCGATCTTTCCATTGCGGCAGTCCTTGATGTTTATATGATAAGGACACTTCTTTTCGCACAGGCCGCAGTTGTTGCAGGCGTTCTGGTCCTTCATCACGTACAGAAGCTGCATCTTCGGCTTTGAATGAAGGATCTCCAACAGATATCCGAGGATGCAGAAGCCTCCCAGAAGAACCGCCCAAGGAATGTCTGCTCCAAGGACGTCAGCCACGTAATATACGCCGAAGAGCACGCCGATCCACAGCCAGAACTTAAGCGAGTTGGAAATCGCTCCGAGCGGGCAGAGGTAGCGGCACCAGAACATATCTACAAGGAAGCTGCCCAGAACGACGATGCTGATGGATACGATTGACATCCAGAGCGTGATCTCGCCTTTGAATCCGGTCGCAATCGCGTAGTACGGATCGAGGTTCTTGCAGAAGAGCTCGCTGGCGTTTACGGTCATATAGAAGATCCAGAATACAAGAGCGTACTTCACGATGCGGAGCACCTTGTCAAGAACAGATCCGCTCGCGATCTTGATACCTTTGATTTTCAGGGCTTTGCGCGCTTTCGAAAGAAGGTCCTGCACAGTGCCGACAGGACAGATATATGCGCAGAACAGCTTGCTGAAAAGCACGACTGCTGCGACAAGGGCGATACCCATCATAACCTGAAGCGAAGACATACTGCATGGCAGCGAGCCTTTCGCCAGATAAGTAGCAAGAGCCTGAAGGCCTCCCATTGGACAGTAGGCTTCCGGGTCTACAGCCTCTTTTGACGGAATGAGTCCTGTCAGAAAGACGACAAGCGCCGCAAGCACTCCCCATTGGAGGACGTACTTCGGCCAATTTTTCCTTATTGAAGAGTTCTTTGCCATAACTTATCTTGTTTCAATGACTTTTCCATGTTCCCTTGCCACGGTCTCCTTCCATTTCTGAGTGTAGCCCGGCTGCGAGATGTTGTCAGGGATACAGTCGGTATATCCGTTGGTTACGAAGCTTCCGTCAGGATTCTGCGCCTTCACGTTTCCGTCAATGTATTTCACGAGCAGGAGCTGTTCAAGGGCAACCCACTTGTCGAATATCTTCTGAGCGTTGTCGACTGAGAATGCAGTCAGATACTTGCGGACGTCCGCAAACGGCTCCACGGTCTTGCGCGCCTTGTCGTTGCGGCGGATCTGCTTGCGCGGCTTCTTGTCTGCAGCCTTGTAGAGCGCCAGCGCCTCTTGGTCCGCCTTGGCTACGGCCTCCATCATCGAGAGCTCCCATGCGTCGATTTCGGCGTCTACGGTCGGGAACATGATGTTGTATGCCTTGTAGCATGCGTTGGCAACGCGGTTGGTCATCCAGAAAGCGGAAGTCGGAGAATATGTGATCATGTCACCGTTTCCGACGCGGAAGCACTCAGGCACTTCGTAAGTCGAGGTGTAGATCGGTGTGAGATAAGAAGTTGCGGCATCATCGCATCCGAACCAGTTCACGCCTCCTATTTCGTCAGGAAGCCATCCTCTCGACTGACCTACGAACCAGAATCCTGTCTGCTGTGTCGCGATGGCCCTTTCGTTGACGTATTCCTTGCCGTCAACCTCGAAGCCCATCGGTCTCCAGCGGTAAGGAAGGGCATTTCCACCGGCTCCGATATCAGCAGTCATATCCATAGGGGTACCCTCGTAGTGGTCACGCATCACGTCTGCGACATCCTTTACGGAAATCTTGCGTGACGGCTTCACGAAAAGAGGGAATCTCTTGGATGCGTCATGTCCCATCGCATAGTCGATGTATTCGTATGCGTCCTTTGTCACCTCATTGCCGTTCTCGTCGACAAAGGTGAACTTGCCGTCGCAGAGGATGTTGAATGCCGCCCATGCGCGCGCTTCGCAACCTCTCATGCCGCTGAAATCAAGCGGAGCATATGCATCGCAGAAGCTGAAATCCTTGTCTTCGCCCTTGAAATATCCTTTTTCACGTGCAAATGTGATCACGTCAGGTGCATACATGCAGTTCTCCGGATCATTGAGAGGGAAGGTGCTGATGCGTGCCTGATTCGCATGGGCGCAGATATAACCGTCCGGAACCCTGCGGGCCACCCATACGATGCCCTTGTTGTCCGGGCCTTTTCCGATGAGATCCATCACCCACACTTCGTCCTTGTCGGCAATCGAGAATGACTCACCGCTCGAATAATAGCCGTATGTGTTGGCAAGGTCAACGATCACGTTGATCGCCTCACGCGCTGTCTTCGCTCTTTCAAGCGCGACGTAAATGAGTGAACCATAATCCATTACTCCTGTCGAATCCCAAAGTTCCGGACGTCCTCCGTATGTCGTCTCTGCAATGATGAGCTGATGCTCGTTCATGTTGCCGACTCTTTGGTATGTCCTTGAAATCTGCGGGATCATGCCGAGGTATTTTCCTGTGTCCCACTCGTTTATCTTTCTCATGTCGCCATTCTGCCATACGCCTGCAGGTGCAAAATACAGTTCACCGTAAAGCTGATGCGAGTCAGCTGCGTATGATACCATGTTTGATCCGTCTGTGCTGGCACCTCTGGTCACAAGGACGTTTGTGCATGCATGGCTTTCCGCTGCTGCAAGACCCGCCAGGGCAAGAACAGACAAGATGATGGATTTTGAAAGTCTTCTCATTTTGTACTTTTATTATAATTAACTAATTTTGTGACGTTTTTTGCCCGACTGCGCACATGTCGGCGCATTATCTTGCAAAACTATAAAATTTTTTGATAGTTATGAAATTGAAATCATATGGTCTGACAGCTTTTGCAGTGGTTTTCATGCTGCTTTGTCTTGCATGGGACGCATCTGCCCAGCAGCCAGAGACTCCGGATATCTATGAGCAGGCGGAAAACGAGGCTGACAGACTTCAGAGAGTTCTTGACCTGGAAGACTGGCAGGTGTTTTACGTAGATTCGACCTTGAAGCATGATTTCCCTGCGATGGTTGCGGAATTTGATGAACTGAAGGCGTCAAAGGTGACAAATTCGTCGGTATATCAGGGTGTTCAGGACAAATGGCTTGATCAGATCGATGCCACATACAAGAGGATATTTACTGAAGAGCAGTGGAATGCGTATCTGAAGACAGGCGCAGGCAAGGCTCAGAAGGCTCGTGCCAAACGCAAAGCGAAGGCAGAAGGAAAATAAATGACAACATGGATTTTTTAGAGGTAATAGAAAAGAGGCATAGTGTCAGGAAGTATGCTGACAGGCCTGTAGAGAAGGAGATTCTCGATACGATAGTGCGTGTCGCACAGACAGCGCCGTCGTCAAGAAACAGCAAGAGTTCGGTGTTCATGATCGTCGAGGACAGGGATACTCTTGATGCATTGTCGCAGATGAGAGACTATGGATCTGCGCTTTTGAGCGGTGCCCAGGCTGCAATCGTCGTCATTGGAGATGAGAGCAAGACAGATCTTTGGGTGGACAATTGCGCGATTTCGGCGACATTCGTCCAGCTTGCCGTAACGGCTATGGATCTTGTGAGCTGCTGGGTTCATTGCAACGGACGTCCGCGTCTCAAGGCTGAGCCGGAAGGAGCGAAGGCAGAGGATTATGTCCGCGATCTTCTTGGCTTGAAAGAAGGCCTTCGTCCTTATTGCGTCGTTGCAATAGGTTATCCGGCTGAGGAATAGAGAATAAAGTTTAAAGTTGAAGATATGAAAGAAAGAATTGAAGCCTTGATGGCTGAAATTGAAGGCCTGTCATGCAAGACAGACCAGGAGATCGAAGAGGCTCGTGTCCGCCTCCTTGGAAAGAAGGGTGAGGTGACAAAGCTTTTCGAAGAGTTCAGGACGGTCGCTCCGGAACAGAAAAGAGAATTCGGACAGAAACTCAATGTCCTCAAGAATACTGCAGCGGCCAAGATCGAAGCGCTGAAGGAAGCTGCTTCCGAGGCTCCGGCTACAGGAGCTGCGGCTTTTGACTACACGATGCCTGGCGACCCTGTCGCTCTCGGATCGCGCCATCCGGTATCTATCGCGCGCGAGGAGATCGTGAGCATCTTCCGTAAATTCGGTTATGATGTTGCCGAAGGTCCGGAGGTAGAGGATGACTGGCATGTGTTCGAAGCTCTAAACTTCCCGCCAGAGCACCCTGCCCGCGAGATGCAGGATACGTTCTTCATCAGCGACAGCGACAATCCTGTCCTTCTCCGCACCCACACTTCGAGTGTCCAGGTGCGCGCGATGGAGAAGATGCCGCTCCCGATCCGTATAGTCTGTCCGGGACGCGTATTCCGTAACGAAGCCATTTCTGCGAGAGCGCACTGTATCTTCCATCAGGTAGAGGGTCTTTATATCGATGAAAACGTGACATTTGCGGACATGAAGCAGGCAATCCTCCTCTTTGCCCGCGAGATGTTCGGAGCGCAGAGCCAGATCCGCATGCGTCCGTCATATTTCCCGTTCACAGAGCCATCTGCAGAGGTTGACGTGAGCTGCAACATCTGCGGCGGCAAGGGCTGCAATGTCTGCAAGGGTACGGGCTGGCTCGAGATCATGGGCTGCGGAATGGTAGACCCTAACGTCCTTGAAGCTTCAGGCATAGACAGCAAGAAATACAGCGGCTTCGCTTTCGGAATGGGTGTCGAGCGTATCGCTATGCTCAAGTGGCAGGTACGTGACCTCCGAAACTACTTCGAAAACGACCTCCGTTTCCTCAAGGAGTTCGAGACATCACTTTAGGCAAAAAACAGAAATACAATATGTACAGAACACACACCTGCGGAGAACTCCGCATAGAAAATGTCGGCCAGATAGTCACACTGGCAGGATGGGTACAGAAGTCCCGCAAGCTCGGAGGAATGACCTTTGTGGATCTCCGTGACCGCTATGGCATCACTCAGCTTGTCGTGGATGCTCATGCCGATGCTGCTCTTGTCGAGACTGCAGCAAGCCTTGGACGCGAATGGGTGCTCCAGGTGACCGGAGAGGTCATCGAGCGTCAGAGCAAGAACCCTAAGATGCCGACGGGTGACATCGAGATCAGCCTGGCGGAGATAAAGGTCCTGAACAAGGCGAACACTCCTCCGTTCACTATCGAGGACGAAAGCGACGGTGGCGAAGAGCTCCGCGCCAAGTACCGTTATCTTGACCTTCGCAGAAATCCTCTCCAGAGGGCTCTCAAGATCCGTCACCAGATAGCTCATGAGGTGCGCAACTACCTTGATGCACAGAACTTCCTCGAGATCGAGACACCATACCTCATCAAGTCGACTCCGGAAGGAGCACGCGACTTTGTCGTGCCGTCACGCATGAATCCGGGCCAGTTCTACGCTCTTCCTCAGTCGCCGCAGACATTCAAGCAGCTTCTCATGGTTGCAGGTTATGACCGTTACTTCCAGATAGTACGCTGCTTCCGTGACGAGGACCTCCGCGCAGACCGTCAGCCTGAATTCACACAGATCGACTGCGAGATGTCGTTCGTGGAGCAGGAAGACGTGCTCAATACATTCGAAGGCATGATGAGGACACTCTTCAAGAACGTCCTCAATGTCGAGATTGCCGAGCGCATTCCTCGTATGAGCTGGTATGACGCGATGGATTTCTACGGCAGCGACAAGCCGGATATCCGTTTCGACATGAAGATCCATGAGATTACTGACCTCGTCAAGGGATATGGTTTCCCGGTGTTTGACGGCGTAGACTATATCGGTGCAATCAACGTTGAGGGCGCTGCGGCATATACCCGCAAGCAGATCGATGAACTCACAGAGTGGGTGAAGAGACCTCAGGTGGGAGCCAAGGGACTTGTATATATAAAGGTAAACGAGGACGGAAGCATCAAGTCTTCTGTCGACAAGTTCTACACTCCGGAGCAGCTTCAGGCTGTGGCTGACCGTCTCGGAGCAAAGAAGGGAGACATGATGCTTGTGCTCTGCGGAGCAAAGAGAAAGACCCAGAACATGCTCGG
>JAGBCS010000069.1 GCA_017937885.1 Bacteroidales bacterium | reverse complement strand
GGATTTCAGTTCATACCGATTGGACTGTCATACGGCAGGACCTTTTACGGTTTTGCAGAATTGGGAATGGGCTGGATGTACTGTCCTGCAAGGGCAGGAATAGGCATCAGGTTTTAATTAGTTCTGGTAGCAGTAAAATTCGAATTTATCTGTCAGCCTTGACGCAGTTTCGCTGCCCCCCTGATAAGTCACTTTGGATTTTCTTTTCCCGTCCATAAAAATGGCTGTTTTTGTGGACGGGAACGGAAAAATGAACTTGTCGTCCATGAAAAGGGCCTTTTTTATGGACGAGGTCCGGGATATTTGTTATATTTGCATGATTTAGATCTCTCGACTCCCTGCGGTCGCTCGAGATGACAATGTGGAAATATAAACTAACAATTATAAAAAATGGCTGATTTCAAGTACGCACCAATGTTTCAGCTTGGCGAGGACAAGACTGAATACTACAAGATTCCGGGTTCGGAACAGTATGTAAGCACAGGCGAGTTCGAGGGACATGAGATCCTCAAGGTCGCAAAGGAAGGTCTTACAGTAATGGCAAATACGGCTTTCCGTGACGTTTCGTTCATGCTCCGTCCGGAGCACAATGAGATGGTGGCCAAGATCCTTCACGATCCTGAGGCTTCAGAGAATGACAAGTATGTTGCACTGACATTCCTCCGCAATGCAGAGGTTGCCTGCAAGGGCAAGCTTCCTTTCTGCCAGGATACAGGTACTGCAATCATCCACGGTGAGAAGGGACAGCAGGTGTGGACAGGATACGACGATGAGGAAGCTCTTTCTCTCGGAGTATACAAGACTTACACAGAGGAGAATCTCCGTTACTCACAGAATGCACCTCTCACGATGTATGACGAGGTCAATACAAAGTGCAACCTTCCTGCACAGATCGATATCGAGGCTACCCATGGTGCTGAGTATCATTTCCTTTGCGTGACAAAGGGAGGCGGATCTGCAAACAAGACTTATCTCTATCAGGAGACAAAGGCAATCCTCAATCCTCAGACTCTCGTTCCGTTCCTCGTCGCAAAGATGAAGACTCTCGGAACAGCTGCATGTCCTCCTTACCATATCGCATTCGTGATCGGAGGTACTTCTGCTGAGAGAAACCTTCTCACAGTAAAGCTCGCTTCGTGCAAATATTATGATAACCTTCCTACTACAGGTGACGAGACAGGACGCGCATTCCGCGACATCGAGCTCGAGAAGCTCGTTCTCGAAGAGGCTCACAAGATCGGCCTCGGCGCTCAGTTCGGCGGCAAGTACTTCGCACACGACGTGCGTATCATCCGTCTCCCACGCCACGGAGCAAGCTGCCCTGTAGGTCTGGGCGTAAGCTGCTCTGCAGACCGCAACATCAAGACAAAGATCAACAAGGACGGTATCTGGATCGAGAAGCTCGATGACAATCCAGCACGCCTTATTCCTGAGGAACTCCGTCAGGCAGGCGAGGGCGAGGCCGTGAAGATCAACCTCGACCAGCCTATGGCAGACATCCTCAAGGAACTCACCAAGTATCCTGTATCGACTCGCCTGAGCCTCAACGGTACGATCATCGTAGGCCGTGACATCGCTCACGCGAAGATCAAGGAGCGCCTTGACAGGGGAGAGGAGATGCCACAGTACCTCAAGGATCACCCGATCTACTATGCCGGTCCGGCAAAGACTCCTGCAGGAATGGCATGCGGATCCATGGGACCTACGACGGCTGGACGTATGGACTCATATGTAGACCTGTTCCAGAGCCATGGCGGAAGCATGATCATGCTCGCAAAGGGTAACCGTGCGCAGTGCGTGACGGATGCATGCCAGAAGTACGGCGGATTCTACCTCGGTTCTATCGGAGGCCCTGCAGCGATCCTTGCTCAGAACAACATCAAGAGCATCGAGTGCGTGGAGTATCCTGAGCTCGGAATGGAGGCTATCTGGAAGATCCATGTAGAGGACTTCCCTGCATTCATCCTCGTGGACGACAAGGGCAACGACTTCTTCAAGAAACTCGGACTCTAATATCTGCCGGGATTCTCAAATAATCCCGTAATATTCAATGATGTGTCAGGAAAAATCAATATCTTGGCACATCATTTCATTTCAATAAAGGCTTTTATGAAAAGACTTCTCCTTATGATGGCCGTTATCATGGCCTCGGCCCCTGTTTACGCCGGCGAGGATGCTCCGGCACCGCAGATCGTGAATGTGGGCGGCCGGCAGACCCTCTCTCTTGACGGACTATGGAAGACGATTGTCGATCCGTATGAAAACGGATATTACAATTACAGGATGCATCCGCATAGTGATGCGTCATCATATTTCGCCGACAGGGATTTCGATGCTGACCGTACGGTGCTTTATGAGTACAATTTCAATACTGACAGGACACTGCATGTGCCTGGTGACTGGAATACTCAGCGAGACAATCTGTATTATTATGAAGGCACGGTATGGTATAGAAACATCTTCGACTACGAGGCCAAGCCTGATACGCGTACCTTCATATATTTCGGTGCAGCGAACTATGAGGCCATAGTGGGACTCAACGGCAGGAAGATAGCGAAGCATGTCGGAGGATATACCCCGTTCAATGTAGAAGTGACCGGAAAACTTAAAGAGGAGGGTAACTCGCTGATAGTCAAGGTGGATAATAAACGTCATGCAGACGGAGTGCCGACCTTGAATTCCGATTGGTGGAATTACGGAGGCCTTACGCGCAGCGTGATGATCGTCGAGACTCCGATGACCTTCATCCGTGACTATTGCCTGCAGCTGAAGAAGGGAGAACCTAAGAAGATCGAAGGCTGGATCCAGCTTGACGGTGAGCAGGCGGAACAGAATGTCACCGTAGAGATCCCCGAGCTCAAGGCGAAGGTCACCGTGCGTACGGATAAGGACGGACGTGCCTGCTTTGAAATGAAGGCGAAGCCTGAATACTGGTGCCCGGACAACCCTAAGCTTTATGGTGTGACGATAACATCCGAAACGGACAGCATTGCCGACCGCATTGGTTTCAGGACGGTCGAGACCCGTGGTACGGAGATCCTGCTTAATGGAGAACCGGTGTTCTGCAAGGGCGTCAGCATACACGAAGAGATGCCGTATTCAGGCAGCGGACGTGCGTATTCGGAGGATCATGCCCGTATCCTGCTCGGCTGGGCGAAGGAAATGGGCTGCAACTTCGTGAGACTCGCCCATTATCCGCACAATGAGCACATGGTACGCGTGGCGGAAGAAATGGGACTCATGGTATGGTCAGAGATACCTGTGTACTGGACGATCCAGTTCGATAATCCCGAGACATATGCCAATGCGGAGGCACAGCTGGTGGACATGATCACAAGGGACAGGAACAGGGCCAACGTCATAATCTGGTCTGTAGCCAACGAGACACCTCATGGAAAACCTCGCCTTGAGTTCCTTAAGAAGCTGATAGACAAGACTCGCGAGATGGATCCGACGAGGCTTGTCAGTGCAGCCATGGAGAAGGATAACATTGATGCGACGACAGTGACTGTAAAAGATGAACTGCTTGATTATGTGGATCTTATCAGTTTTAATCAGTATGTCGGATGGTATGACGGTTCGTCTGAGAAGTGCGACCGCATGAACTGGGTGTTCGACGTGAAGAAGCCGGTGTTCATATCGGAGTTCGGCGGAGGAGCCGTATATGGCAGACACGGCGATGTGAATGAGAGGTTTACTGAAGAATATCAGGAGGATCTGTATCAGAGAAGCGTGGACATGATGGACCGCATCGAGGGATTGGCCGGTACTACTCCGTGGATATTGAAGGACTTCCGCTCTCCGCGCAGACAGATAGTAGGCATCCAGGATGACTTCAACAGAAAGGGACTGATCTCCGAGCAGGGAGGCAGGAAAAAGGCTTTCTATGTGATGCAGAGATGGTATGAGGGCAAGTGATAATATGTTTGCACAAAACTAAAAATAATAATATCTTTGCACGCGGAATTGAGGTATGGTGTAATGGTAGCACTAGGGATTTTGGTTCCCTCTGTCCAGGTTCGAATCCTGGTATCTCAACCTTAGCAATGAGCCGGTCTTTGACCGGCTTTTTTATTGCAATAGCCCATATGCAAGATTCCAGACAAGAAATCTTGCGAATTTGCCGATCAGAAGCAGAACCATCGTCCAGCCTGGTCTGGTCTTGTAGAAGCCGAGGGCAATGGCTATGACGTCGCCGATGAACGGCACCCACGCTGTCAGGGCAAGCCAGACACCCCACTTGTCTATCTTCTCCTTCTGTTTCTGCAGAGTCTCGGGCCTGACCTTGAACCATTTCTCGATCCACTCCCATTTCCCGATCCATCCGATCCAGTACGTCGCGACACTGCCAAGCCAGTTCCCGAGAGTTCCGACGATCAGGCAGCCGACAGGATCTGCGGTAGCGGCAAGAATTGCCATGTAAAGCACGTCCGAACTGAAAGGGAATATTGTGGCAGCCAGAAAGGTGCCGATGAACAGTCCGAACAGGCCAAGTCCCTCAAGCCATTCCATATCTATTTCCTTTTATTCCTGAAGAATTCGCTGACGAGTCCCGAACATTCCTCTGAAAGGACACCGCTGACGACTTCCGTCTTCGGGTGCATCAGGGAAGGGGAGAACATCGAGAAGCCCCGCTTGGGGTCGGCGGCACCGTAAACCACGCGTCCGATCTGTGCCCACGCAAGCGCACCGGCGCACATCGGGCATGGCTCGACCGTCACGTACAGTGTGCAGTCGCTGAGGTACTTGCCTCCCATCGCTTCTGTCGCGGCAGTGATCGCTATCATCTCGGCATGTGCGGTAGGATCGTTCAGCCTTTCCGTCATGTTATGCCCCTTGCCGATTATCCGGCCACGGCATACTATGACTGCTCCGATAGGGACTTCGTCCTCCGCAGCAGCCGCTCCAGCCTCCCGCAGGGCATCCTTCATGTATCTTTCGTCCTGTTCCATAGTCGTATACAAACAAGAAACCCGACCTTCCGGCCGGGTTCTTATTCTTACCACCTGTCCTCAGATGATACAGTCAGTTTCTTGCGGCCGCGACGACGGCGAGCTGCCAATACACGACGTCCGTTAGGAGTCGACATGCGCTCGCGGAAGCCATGTTTGTTGCGACGCTTGCGCTGTGATGGTTGGAATGTTCTTTTCATATTTTGATCTTTTTATATTTTCCTATACAAATTGGGAGTGCAAAGGTAGTGTTTTTGAATTTATTTACAAAATTTTTTGTGAAGATTTATGTAAATCACCTGCTTGGTTTCGAAGAAAGGGTCTTCTGTCCAGTTTGAGAGGGGCCAGATGTCGACATGTTCCTGCTTTAGTCTGGCTGCAGAGATCTCCTCCGTGAGGTCTCCTCCCTTGAGGTACAGGATGCCTTCGTTGTATTTCCCCTTGACCCATGGCATGAAGTTCTCGAGAGAAGTCACAGCCCTGGAGACGATGTAGTCGAATGTTTCAGGCAGTGATTCCGCGCGTGCATTTACCGTCTTTACATTTGTCAGCCCGATACCTTTGGCCACTTCCGTCGCGACGGTGATCTTTTTCCCTATGGAGTCGCAGAGGGTGAACTCGGCGTGTGGGAACATGACCGCGAGGGGAATGCCCGGAAATCCTCCGCCGGTGCCGAGGTCGAGGATCTTGAGAGGCACGGCGATGCTGTATGGCCCTTCGCCGCGGAGACGCTCATATACGTCAGGCATATGTGTCCTGATGTATGCGGCGATGCCGAGAGAATGCTGCACATGGTGTCTGTAGAGTTCGTCGATGTCCTTGCGTGACACGACGTTTATCTTTGAGTTCCAGTCGCGGTACAGCGCGTCCATCTTCTCGAACTGCGCCATCTGCTGTGCGGAGACTTCTGGGAATTTATCCTCTATTATGGTCTTGAATTCGTTGAATGTCATGGTTCTGCAATTATAGTAGTTCGTCGGAATAGTCCATCATCTTCAGCAGCTGTGCCTTTGCACGGCGTATCTTAGTCTTGACCGTATTTATCGGCATTTCAAGCGCATCCGCAATCTCCTTGTATCCGAAATTGTCTATCAGGTTCATCTTGGCGACAGTCTTGTAGTCGTCCTTGAGCTTTTCGATGTTGGTGAGCCACTTGTCGTATTCCTGCTGGTTGATTATATCCTCTTCAGGATTGTGCATCGTAGCAGGAAGTTCCTTGAGTTCGGCGATATCCTCGTTTATCGACGTGGTCGGCATGTTGTTCTTCTCGCGGTCATGACGGCTAAGGTGGTCGAAGGCCGTGTTGCGCGCTATGCGGTACAGCCATGTGGAGAACTTATACTCAGGATTGTATGAGCCTATCTGACTGAAGGCTTTCTGGAAGCTCTCCAGACAGATGTCCTCCACGTCCTCTTTTTGAGTCACGTAACGCGCGATATGGCTCTTCACGCCAGCATTGTAACGGGTGTAGAGCACGATGAAGGCAGCCTGATTCTGTTCCAGTGCCAGACGGACAAGATCAATGTCCGCAAGATTAGTGAGCTTCGAGCCAGTTGTTTCCATGGTTGCATTCTACTGTTAGCGGTACTGAAAGAGTGGTGACGTTCTCCATTTCTTCCCTTACGATTCTTTCAAGCCTTTCGACCTCTTCAGGCACGGCGTCGAACAGAAGTTCGTCGTGGATCTGCAGCACCATGCGGCTTTGCAGGCCTTCAGCGGCGATGCGTCTGTCCACATTGATCATCGCAAGCTTTATGATGTCGGCGGATGTGCCCTGGATCGGAGCATTCACTGCCGTCCTTTCGGCCAGCGAACGTACGGTGCCGTTTTTCGAGTTGATGTCCGGCAGGTATCTGCGACGTCCGAATATGGTCTCGACATATCCCGTTTCACGGGCAGATGTCAAGGTGTCGTTGATGAATGACGAAATGGCCGGGAAATTTGCGAAATAGTCGTCTATGATCTTCTTCGCTTCCGCGCGTGAAATGTGCAGGCGCTGGGAAAGACCGAACGAAGAGATGCCGTACATGATGCCGAAGTTCGCCGTCTTTGCGATGCGGCGCTGGTCGGCCGTCACCTCTTCGAGAGGGATCCCGAAAATCTTCGCCGCCGTTATCGCGTGCACGTCCTGGCCGTCGCGGAATGCGCCGATCAGATGTGAGTCGCAGCTCAGATGGGCCATGATGCGGAGCTCGATCTGCGAGTAGTCGGCCGATACGATGACTCCGTCAGGGCGGCTCGGCACGAATGCCTTGCGGATCTCCTTTCCTCGCTCGGTGCGTATAGGGATGTTCTGGAGGTTAGGCTTGGAAGAACTCAGACGTCCGGTCGCAGTAAGTGCCTGATTGAATGTCGTATGTATCTTTCCTGTCTGAGGCGAGACGAAGTTCGGGAACGGCTCGATGTAGGTCGAGAGCAGTTTCTTCACTCCTCGGTATTCGAGAATCTCGTTGATGATCGGATGCTTGTCAGCCAGACCGTTGAGAGTGTCCTCGTCGGTAGGGTAGCTGTAGCGTACTCCGGCCTTCGGCTTGACTTTCGGATCCAGGTTCAGCTTTTCGAACAGAAGCACTCCGATCTGTTTCGGAGACATGATGTTGAGGCCGGGGTCATCAGCCATCTCACGGACCTTTTCCTGGATATCGTTCAGCTCCGAGGCCAGCGAAGAGGCGTATCTGCGAAGCTGTACGAGATCGATCTTCACGCCTTCCAGCTCCATCTTTGAGAGTACCTTGATCAATGGCTCCTCCATGGTGTCATACAGGCTCTGGAGCTCCATTTCTCCCATTTCCTCCCATATCCTTTCGCCGAGCTGTATCGTTACGGCGGCTTCCGGGAAGCGTGCAGGCTTCGGATTGTCCTCAGGAACATCGTCGAAGAGCGACAACGGGGCCTCCTCCTGAGGAGTCTTGCTTTCGTCTAAGTTGACATCAAGGTAGGTCTTGGCGAGGATGTCGATCTTATGGCTCTTCTCCGGATTTACCAGATAATGCATCAGTTCGACGTCCATATATCTTCCTTCGAGGCTTATCCCCTTGCGTGCCAAGGTGTTACGCTGAAGCTTCAGGTCAAAGCCGTATTTGATGATCTGCGGGTTTTCAATGACCGGTCGGAATATGCGGGCATCTCCCTCCGCCACCAGGCATGCATCTCCTTCCGTCACGGCGACGGTAACCGTATCGTCGTCGACGATGATCGCACATCTGCCTGTCCTCCCGGCCGCATCCGAAACTCTTGAGGCTTCGGTTTCAATAAAGACCAGTTTCTTTTCCTCCTTCTCGACGGTCGGTTTTACGTTTCCGATGAACTTCCTGAGTGAACCGAACTCGTATTTCTCGAAGAGGTCGGCTACTTCCGGCGTGTATTCTCCGGTCAGCTCCATCTCCTTGCTGTCGATATCGATTGCGATGTCCGTCCTTATGGTTACAAGGTCATGGCTCATGGCTATATGGCCTTCGGCATTGCGGAAGGCCTCCTGCTGGCGGGGAGTAAGTTCGCCGAGATGGGCGTAGATGTTCCCGACGGTGTCGTATTTGGCTATGAGCTTGCCGGCTCCGACCTCTCCCACTCCCTTGACGCCTGGAATGTTGTCGGATGAGTCTCCGCAGAGGGTAAGGATCTCGATGACCTGCTCCGGTCGGGCGATTCCGTACTTCTCACATACCTTTGCCACATCGATAAGCTCGTTGTCCCCTCCTGCCTTTCCCGGCTTGTATTGGGTGATATGCGGCGAAATGAGCTGGCCGTAGTCCTTGTCCGGCGTCACCATGAAGACCTCGAATCCTTCCTTTTCGGCACGCTTTGCCATGGAGCCTATGACGTCATCGGCTTCGAAACCCTTGATCATCAGTACGGGGAATCCCATTGCCCTGCATAGCTCGCACAGGGGCTCGAGGGCGTCGATCACCAGCTGAGGAGTCTCGTCGCGCGTGCCTTTGTATTCGGGGTACATCTCGTGTCTGAACGTGCCTCCCGGAGGATCGAAAGCCACGGCAAAATGGGTGGGCTTTTCCCTCTCGATGAGCTCCAGGATATACTTCGTGAAGCCGAAAAGGATGGACATGTCTGCCCCTTTTGAATTGATCATAGGATGGCGCAGGAATGCGTAGTACATCTTGAAGACCAGGGCGTGTCCGTCGATCAGAAATAGTCTCTTGTTCATGGGTCTATGCTTCTTTCTGAGAAATGAACCCCAAAGATAGAAAAAGTTTCAGACTTTGTGAAAAATAGTTTCAACACACTTGTCCATATCCTCTTCCGCGCAGCGGAAAATGCCGTCGGAGCCTATGGCGAAGACCTTTGTCGCTACGGACAGACCGTCATGAAGGTCGTGGGTGGAAAAGACGATGGCAGTTGTTCCGCAAAGTTCACGGAGCGTGCGGAGGACGCTGATGCGGTTTTCGGCATCGAGAAATGCCGTCGGCTCGTCAAGCAGGATGACAGAGGCCTTGCGGACGACAGCGGAAGCTATTCCCGCCTTCTGGAATTCACCGTCGCTGAGGGTGGATATGTCTCTGTCTTCCAGATGATCTATGCTGAGTCTGCGGAGCGCAGCGTCCAATGACATCTCGTCTGCATCGGACAATCTTCCTCCCAAGTCGCTGCGGGTGAAACAGCTGATCCGGACGAACTCCCTCAATGTGAAGCCTGCCACTTTCGGAATGCGTGTAGGAATCATTACGGTCTCTTCGCCTGCCATTGTGAGGATCGCTTTCAGAAGGGTTGTCTTGCCGCTTCCGTTTGCGCCGCACAGCATGATGCAGTCTCCCTTGCAGATTTCGAAGCTGACTCCGCTGCATAGAGGCTTGCCGCCATGTCCGAGTGCCAGATCCCTGACATTGATCAGTGTATCTTTCATAGTGCAGGTTTTTTGATCAGGATGTACAGTATGACGGGAATGCCTACGACGGCCATGGTGCTGGCGGTCGGAAGGGGAGCGGAGGCGAGCTGCGAGAGCAGGTCGGCGGCCAGGCTGATTATGCAGCCGGTCAGAAGCGAGGCCGGAAGGATGGTGCTGTGGGCGGAAGTGCGGCAGATGGCGCGGGCGATATGCGGTGCCACGATACCGACGAAGCCGAGCGGGCCACAGAATGCTGTCACGGCTCCAGTCAGCACGCAGCTGCTCAGCAGAGCCCGTAACCTTATGCCTGTGACGCCGGCACCGGCCATCTGCGCGAATTCGTCGCCGAAGAGTATGATGTCCAGCCCTTTGCGACTATTGTATGATATGATGAAACCGATTGCCAAAGCTGCGGCCATTATCAGGATCTGGGGCCATGTGGAGTTGGAAAAACTTCCAGCTGTCCAACTGTAGAATAGCTTCAGGCTTTCTGCGTCTGAACTGAACTGCAGGATGGATACTATGGCGTTGACGATGAAGCCAAGCATCACGCCGAAGATCAGGAGCGTAGTCGCATTCTTGAACTTCTTCGATGCGGCAAGAATCACGATGGCGGCGGCAAGGGCTCCAAGGAATGCAGCTCCTGCTGTAGATATGCCTGGAAGCGTGTTTCCTGAGAATCCGGCGCGTCCTCCGAGCATGGTTGCGATGGCTGCTCCCAAGGCTGCTCCTGAACTGACACCCATTATGTGCGGGTCTGCCAGAGGATTCCGCAGTACGCTCTGCATCTGGGCTCCGGCAAGCGAGAGGGCTGCTCCGGCAAGCATGGCAGTCGCCATGCGCGGCATTCTCAGGTGCAACATCACCTGGAAGTCGGCCGTGCCTCCGCAGGACAGGTCTGCCACGGCCAGTGCCATCAGTACGGCGACTGTGCCTGCAACAGCGTATGGACTCTTTAAAGATTTCACTTCGCAAAGATAGCAAGTTCCGGCAAAATGGTTATCTTTGGAAGGTAAAACCTGATATCTATGAAACTTCTTATCATCGAGGATGAACTGTCTCTGCAGGAACTTATGACCAAGGCCCTGAAGAAGGAGGGTTATGTCGTGGAAAATGCTACAGATTGCAGGACGGCGCTTGACAAGCTTGCGGGCTATTCTTATGACTGCGTGCTGCTGGACATCAATCTTCCGGACGGCAGCGGCCTGGATATCCTGAGAAGGATCAAGAGCGAGGATACCCGGCTCAATGTCATCATCATATCTGCCCGCGACTCTATTGATGACAAGGTCGCCGGACTTGAACTCGGCGCGGATGACTATCTGGCGAAGCCTTTCCATATGGCCGAACTGACTGCCCGTATCAGAAGTGTCGCACGCAGGAGCATGAATGCCGGCGAGATGGCATGGAAGGCCGGAAACGTATGCCTCGAGGAATCTACCCGCCGACTGACGGTAGACGGACGGGATGTTTCTCTTCTGAAGAAGGAATTCGATATTCTGAAATACTTTCTCATGCGTCCCGGCCATATGGTGGACAAGGCGGTGCTGGCTGAAGCGGTCTGGGGGGATCATGCCGACCAGTCGGATGACTTCCAGTATGTCTATGCCCAGATGAAGAATCTGCGCAGGAAACTTTCCGAGGCAGGAGCTGACATAGAAATCAAGGCGGTATATGGATTCGGATACAAACTCATCATTTCAGAAGACTGATGAAACTGGTATATAAGCTGACACTTACCTTTATTGTCCCTCTTGTCGTGACCCTCGGCTTGTGGGGATGGCTTTCTTACCGCACGATGGAAAGGAAGATCCATGCTGATACGGACATGATCCTGAAGGATTATGCCTCAGATATAATAATGCGCAAGCTTTCCGGACAGGAACTCCCTGACAGATTCAACGGAGCATATAATACATATTATATAAAGGAAGTTTCGCCTGAGTATGCCGAAGCCAATCAGGCCGTCGTGTATGAGGATGCCGAGGCTTTTCTTCGCAGTCAGGAAGACTTCGCCAGCTCACGTGTGAGGAAACAGGTATTCGTGGATAAGGATGGCCGGCATTATGAGATCGCGGTTTCTCTTCCTACTTTCGAACAGGAAACGCTTGTTGAGCATGTGCTGGTATGGACTGTCGTCCTGTTTGTTGTCCTTCTTGTGGCCATGCTTGTCATAAGTGTGCTGGTGCTGAATTACAACATGCGTCCGTTCGAGGCTCTGCTGAGATGGATGGACGAATATGTTCCCGGCGAGCCTGGAAAGCCGGTGCCTTCGGATACTGACGTCCTGGAATTCCGCAAGCTCGCGTCAGTGGCGCAGCAGACCGTTGAAAGATTCGAACGTCAATACGAGGAACGCAAGCTTTTCATCGGAAACGTATCGCATGAGCTGCAGACCCCTCTTGCAGCGTGCAGCAACAGACTGGAACTCATCCTTGACAGGCAGGATCTTGATGAGGAAACGGCGGAAGAACTAGTCAAGCTGCACCGCAGTCTCCAGCATCTGATTCGTCTGAACAGGACGCTGTTGCTGCTGACGAAGATAGAGAACGGTCAGTTCCCTGAGGTGACGGATGTCGATCTGGGCCGGATGCTGAGTGAAAGCATGCAGATGTATGACGAAATGTATTCTTATAAGGAGGTTACGTCTTCCTTCAGCAGTACAGGCGACCTGACTGTATCGATGAATGAGCAGATGGCATCAGTCCTGGTCGGAAATCTGGTCAAGAATGCATACGTACATTCGCCTCATGGCGGGGGCATAAAGGTCGAGGTCCGTCCGGATGGGTTCACTGTAAGCAATCCGGGCACTCAGGCGCTCGACGGCTCAAGACTGTTCCGCCGGTTCTATCAGCCTTCCGGGAGGAAGGAGGGATCGACCGGTCTGGGCCTTGCGCTGGCATATTCCGTCTGCGAACGTAACGGCATGGCGCTGGCATATGAATATGCAGGCGGTCGTCATCAGTTTGCTGTAAAATTGAAAAAATTAAAATAATTTCCAAAAAATACCTGTATTTCAGTTTCTTTTCAGAATTGTGTCTGAATTTTGCATTGTAAAACCTGAGGCAAGTGCCGAAACGGAAGAAGTAAAACAAGATTAAAGATACGATTATGAAAAAGATTTTTGCAATTCTCGCCCTCTCGATGGCGGTCCTTACAGTAGCCAAGGCAGGTGACAGACCGGTGACGTTCAATCAGCTTCCTGCTCCTGCACAGACATTCATCAATACAAATTATCCAGATGACAAGATATCGTTCGCAACCGTGGATGATGACCTGATCCGTCCGGACTATTCAGTAGTACTTGTCAGCGGAGTCCGCATCCAGTTCAACAACGACGGCTCCCTTGAGAAGATCGAGTCGAAGGCCGGTGTACCTGAAGGACTCATTCCTGTACAGATCAGGGATTATGTGAAGCTACATTATCCTGATGCGGTTTTCTATGAGTACGAGATCGGTAGGAGAAGCTATGAGGTGAAGCTTTCCAATCGTCTGGAGCTCAAGTTCAACAGGAACTTCTATCTGGTGGAGATCGATGACTAGCGATGTCTGATGTGGTTATATTGAGAAACAATTATAATGAATTACAGTTATGAAGAAGATAATGATGATATTGGCTGCAGCAGCGCTGCTTGCTGTCCCGGCATGTGACAAGTATGATGACGGACGTCCGGCAAAGGGTGTGAGAGAAGAGTTTGCGTCGATGTATCCGGATGCAAAGGATGTGGAATGGGATGACGAGGGAGCGTATTGGAAGGTTTCTTTCGAGACAGGTGCTGCTTCCAGGAGGGTTGACCATGAAGCATGGTATGACAAGAGCGGCAACTGGGTGCGTACTGAGACCGACATGCTTCTGGCGAACGTTCCCCAGAAGATAAAGGATTATCTGGATGTATCCGAATATGGTTCAGCTGTCCTCTCGGATAATGAGATCGACTTTGTGGAGACTCCTGAGGGAAATTACTATCGTTTCGAGATTGTCCTGAATGGTCTTGAGGTATATGTAAATGTCTCTGAGGAAGGTGATGTCAGCCTGGGCGGACTTGACTGGTAAGTAAAAGAATGTTAAATTTGTTGCCACGTTATCGTGGCAACATTTTTTATTATGAAAAGAATTATACTGACCGCGGCTACGGCCGCTTTTTTTGTGTGCTCTGCAGCATATGCGCAGCAGCAGACTGCCGGTGCGCCGGAGGGTGGCATTTCTGCAGAAATGCTTGAGAAGATCAGCCAGGGATATGAAGGGGATGCGGATGACAGGGCGATAAGGAACGCTCTTGCAGGCACTTCGATCGGCACTCTTGCCATCAACGCAGAGAATGCCGCGATGATAGATACCCATTTCTCTGACAGAGTGAAGACCAAGGGTATAACCGATCAGCAGTCGTCGGGTCGATGCTGGCTCTTTACGGGTCTCAATGTGTTGAGAGCCAAGATGATCGACAAGTATGACCTGCCGGGCATGGAGTTCTCGCAGAATTATCTGTTCTTCTATGACCAGCTTGAAAAGGCGAACCTTTTCCTTCAGGGAATCATTGATACGAAGGAACTTCCGTTCGAAGACAGAAAGGTGGACTGGCTGTTCTCGAATCCTCTCAGTGACGGCGGACAGTTTACAGGTGTCTCCAATCTCATCACGAAGTACGGACTGGTGCCTTCAGATGCCATGCCGGAGACTTATCAGGCCAACAATACCTCGCAGATGGCAAATCTTATCAAGCTGAAGCTGCGCGAAGACGGACTTGCTCTTCGTCAGGCATATGAAGAGGGCAGGGCAAAGGTCGGCAAAGGCCCTAAGAAGGATGTGCAGAAGGGACTCGCAGCTCTTGATGCAAGGCTTCAGGAGATGAAGGTACAGCAGCTTTCGGAGATCTACAGGATGCTTGCCCTATGTCTGGGAGAGCCGGTCAAGGAGTTCGAGTGGATCCGCTGCGACAAGGACAACAAGGTTGTCAGCAGGAAAACCTATACTCCGAAATCATTCTATGATGAATACATCGGTGAGGACCTGGAGAACAATTACGTGATGGTGATGAACGATCCTTGCCGTGAGTATGGAAAGGTATATGAAATCGATTATGACAGACATGTCTATGACGGACATAACTGGTTGTATGTCAATCTGCCTGTAGAGCGTATCAAGGAGATGGCCATAGCTTCGATAAAGGATAATGTAGCCATGTACTTCTCTTGCGACGTAGGCAAGTTCTATGACCGTAAGAAGGGTGTGCTGGATCTTGCGAATTTCGATTACGAATCTCTTATGGGCGTGACTTTCGGTATGGACAAGAAGCAGAGGGTACAGACCCATGCGAGCGGTTCGTCGCATGCGATGACCCTCATTGCGGTCGATGTATGTCCGGAGACCGGAAAGCCAGTGAAGTGGATGGTGGAGAACAGCTGGGGACCAGCTTCAGGATATAAGGGCTGCCTGATCATGACTGACGAGTGGTTCAACGAGTATATGTTCAGGCTTGTGGTGGAGAAGAAGTATGTTCCTGAGGATGTTCTGAAGATGCTTGAGCAGGAACCGGTTCAGCTGCCTGCGTGGGATCCTATGTTTGCTCCGGAGGAATAAGGCATAAGTAATAGTTTGCGGAATATCTGACGTCCGCCATATCACGGAAACAGAGAATCAGGGGAAATGTTTCCATGATATGGCGGACGTCGGGTGTTCATGTGTCATACAGATATGTCGGATGATGAGGGAATGGAGAAAATTGTTATATTTGCAGTTTGATTCTAAAACAGCGAAGCAAATGGCACAGAAACCATCAATCCCAAAGGGTACAAGAGATTTCGGACCGGCAGAGATGGCGGGTCGCAATTATATATTCGATACGATCCGTTCAGTCTTCAAGACTTATGGCTATGCTCCGATCGAGACTCCTTCCATGGAGAATCTCAGCACTCTTCTCGGCAAATACGGAGAGGAAGGTGACAAGCTCCTTTTCAGGATCCTCAATTCCGGAGATGCATTCTCGAAGATCAATTACGATGAGTATCGTGTCGAAGGTACTGAGGACGGATACAACAGCAAGGCTCTCTCACTGAAGGTCTGCGAAAAAGGTCTCAGGTATGACCTGACAGTGCCGTTCGCTCGTTTTGTGGTTCAGCATCAGAATGATATAACCTTCCCGTTCAAACGTTTCCAGATCCAGCCGGTCTGGCGTGCTGATCGTCCGCAGAAGGGACGCTACAGAGAGTTCTACCAGTGTGATGTCGATGTCATCGGCTCCACCTCGCAGCTCAACGAACTCGAACTTGTGCAGATTGTAGACAGGGTGTTCACGCTTTTCGATGTCAATGTCTGCATCAAGATAAATAACCGCAAGGTGCTGACGGGCATGGCGGAGATCTGCGGTTTCCCTGACAAGGTTGTGGATATCACCGTAGCTATCGATAAGATCGACAAGATCGGACTTGAGGCAGTTGAGGCAGAAATGGCAGAAAAGGGACTTACAGCTGAAGCGATCGAGGTTATACGTCCTGTGCTCCAGCTTTCAGGTTCGACATCAGAGAAGATAGCTGTCATGAGGGATCTCATGAACGGAAAGTCAGCATCCGGACTTGTTTCCGAGACTGGTCTCAAGGGACTTGATGAACTTGAGGAGCTGTTCGCTTTTATCGAGGCAGCCGGTATCCGTCATGAAGTCGAGATCGACCTTTCGCTTGCGCGTGGTCTGAATTATTATACTGGCGCCATCTTCGAGGTGAAGGCAAAGGACTTTGCGATCGGAAGCATCTGTGGTGGCGGACGCTACGACAATCTTACCGGTATCTTCGGCCTTCCGAACATGTCTGGTGTAGGTATCTCGTTCGGTGCAGACCGTATATATGATGTGCTTAAGGGGCTTGACAAGTTCCCTTCCGAGGTTACATCAACTACGAAGCTGCTTTTCGCAAACATGGGTTCAGATGAACTTCGATACATCATTCCTGCAGTGAAGGCTCTCCGTGAGGCTGGTGTCCCGTGCGAGATCTACCCTGAACAGGCAAAACTGAAGAAGCAGTTTGACTATGCGGACAAGAAGGCGATACCTTTCCTTTCGATAGTAGGAGGGAATGAAGTTGCAGATGGAGTCATAAATATCAAGAATCTCCAGACAGGAGAACAGAAGACTTTTGCAAAAGACAGCCTGAAGGAAATGCTGGATTTCCTTGCCTGATAAGTATCAGATCTGTCTTTTGGCAGAATTTTGTTGATTTTTTTGCGATAAAATTTGCGGTTTCAAAAAATGTCCGTATATTTGCAGTCCAATATCGCGGGATAGAGCAGTTGGTAGCTCGTCGGGCTCATAACCCGGAGGCCGGAGGTTCGAGTCCTCCTCCCGCTACTACCGAAAAGCAGATGTAAATCTGCTTTTCTCATTTAAGACAGTTTTGTTGCGGGCGTGTTGAAATTGGTAGACAAGCCAGACTTAGGATCTGGTGCCGAGAGGCGTATGGGTTCGATTCCCTTCGCCCGCACAAAAAGAGCTTTTATTCTTAACTGATTAAAAGTCAAAGAGTTAGGGCTCTTTTATTTTATTGAGGTACAAGAGAGGTACAAAATTTTCGTTAAATTTCCGTACGGTT
>JAGBCS010000068.1 GCA_017937885.1 Bacteroidales bacterium | reverse complement strand
GGATTCTGGTGGAATGAAGCGCAGGATCTGTATTATATGGATCCTGAAAAGAAGGATAAGATAAAAGTCGATCTTGTCGAAGGCGATGTGTACAATATATTCTGCCGCAATGAGATAGCCTATGTCCTTACGGTAGAAGGCCGACTGTACCGATATTGTCTGACGGATGACGGCCACGTGAAGCCGCTTCCGATGATGGGCCCAGCGGTAGAGAGCCCTCAGGAGAATATGGATTACCGTTTCCACAGCGTTTTCGTAGATTCGGCCCGGAATATCTGGCTGTCTCAAGGAGCGCAGGGAGTCTGGTTCTATCCGGCAGGTTCGTCTGAAGGACGTTATCTGGGTGATTCCACGGGTCCCGAAAAGCTTCAGGGGGGATTCATCTGCGATATGGAAGAGGATGCGTACGGCAATGTATGGCTGGCATGTGACCATGGCGGAATCATCGTATGCAACCGTCAGGGAAAGGTCCTGACATATCTGAAGCACAATCCCGATGATGACAATACTCTGGCGAGCGAAGGAGTCTATACCTTGTTCAGGGATAAACAGGATAACATATGGGTAGGTTACACAAAAAAAGGCCTCTCGATATACAGGGGACAGAACAAGACATGGTCTATGTCACATCTTTCCAGTCTCCACGAACTCAGCATTCCTGACGATATCAATGCGACATGTCAGGACCGGAACGGCGATATGTGGTTCGGAACCGATGGATCGGGTCTTGTACATGTAGACAGACGTACCGGAAAGGAAACTCGTTATACATCTTCGAACAGTGCTCTTGGAAGCGATGTCATAACGGACATCCATGCGGATCCGGCCGGACGCCTGTGGATAGGAACATTCTATGGCGGCCTTTCCTGCATTGAAAACGGAAAGATGAAGACATATGAGCATGCTGAGGACGGCAGCTCCCTGGCATCGGTAAACATCTGGTCGATCGATCACGACGCTTCTGGAAGGATATGGCTCGGCACGCTTGGAGGAGGACTTCAGTGTCTTGATCCCGATACCGGTCGTTTCCATACCTATAACGGAGCGTCTGGAGCCTTGACAAATGACTTTATTCATGAAATCAAATGTGCTGAAGACGGCAATGTGTATGCCGCCACTTCATACGGCCTTTCCATCTTCAACCCTCATTCGGGCACTTCGCGCCTGATTTCCAACGGAGGACCTCTCCTGAATATGAGCCTCACCGGTCTTACCGTCGATTCCCGCGGACTTGTATGGCTTGATGAAGACGGCATACTTCAGGTGTTTGACCCGTCGGCAGACAGATTCTATACACCTCAGCATGGGTCGTTAAAGGCTGTGCGCGGCATGATTGAAGACAGACATAATGCGGTATGGGTAATTACAGACTCAGGACTGAGCCGTGTTGATGTTGTGGGTGATTCGTTTCATGGATATACTTTTGAATGCGTCTCATTCAGCTTCCCTCAGCAGGAGAATCTGCATTTCAATCAGCGTTCTTCCTGCATGACTTCAGAAGGTGATTTCATTATCGGCAGTTTCGAGGGATACCTCAGTTTCTCGCCTCAGAAATATGCCGAGTCTTCGGAAACATCTGAGGGGAAACTGCATTTCATTCATATCTATGCAGGAAATACTTTGCTGGAGCCGGGAAAGGAATATGATGGCAAGGTCGTGTTGGAAAAGGCACTGGAGTATACTGACGCAGTGGTCCTGGATCATGACGTGTCTGTTCTGTCTGTCGTTTTTGCCAGCCTGGACTATTTCCCGGTGCGAGTGAATGAACTGTATTACAGAATGGAAGGATTGTCGGATGAGTGGTTGTCCGCGGACAGGAAATCCAACCGGTTGACTTTCACGAATCTTGCTCCGGGGCGTTATCGTCTGCATCTCACTGATGACATGTCTGATCCTTCTGAAGGCATTTCCCTTTCGATAAGGATACGGCCTCCATGGTGGGCGACGTGGCTGGCGATAATCGTTTATGTCCTTCTTGCAGTCTGTGCGCTGACAGCCCTGTGGCTGCGCTCGAGAAGAATATCACAGAAGAAGATCGCACAGATGGAACAGGCTCTCAAGCAGGAGAGGCAGCAGTATGTGAATGATATGAAGATGCAGTTCTTTACTAATGTGAGCCATGATTTCCGTACTCCTCTGACTCTGATTCTGACTCCGATAGAAGAACGTATGGCAAATAATCCGGAGCTTGAGAACGATGCATTCATAATGACCCTTCATCGTAATGCCAAGAGACTCAATGACCTTGTCAACGAAGTCCTGGATTTCAGAAAGATGGAGATGTATGGTACCGAACTCAATCTTTCAAAATCCGATATCGTCTCATCAGTAAGGGAAACCGTGTCGTCATATCGTCTGATGGCGGAAAGCCAGTCGATAACCCTGCAGGTGCATTCTGATGTTGAATCAATAGTCTTTGCCTTCGACCAAGGAAAGGTTCTCAAGATAATCAACAATCTGCTTTCGAATGCATTCAAGTTCACTCCGAAGGGCGGCTCCATCTCGGTATGCATCCTTTCTCCTGAAAACGGATTCGTTACCATAGATGTTGCTGATACCGGCAGAGGAGTATCAGACAAGGACAAGAAAAGGATATTCGACCGCTTCTATCAGGCTAAGGAAAGTGCGTCAGGCAGCGGTATCGGCCTGCATATCGTGCATGAATTCGTCGATCTTCATGGAGGCGAGATAAGCGTCCGTGATAATGAACCGCAGGGGGCAGTCTTTACTTTTACTCTTCCTCTGCGTGAAGTCGAACCGGCTGGTCAGATGTCCGGTCAAGAACTGGAGGCTCCAACTCATCCGGAACCTTCTCCTCAGGAATGCCCGACAGTGCTTGTCGTCGATGACAACGATGATTTCCGCTCGTTCATGATGGCAGCCCTCTGCTCGGACTATAATGTCCTCGAGGCAGCAGATGGCGGTGCCGCCCTGAAGATCGTAGGCGAAAATGATGTGGATGTCGTCATCAGCGACGTGATGATGCCGGTGATGGACGGAATCGAACTATGCAGACGGATGAAGTCAGATATCAATACATCGCATATTCCGGTCATACTGTTGACTGCCAAGGCATTGCAGGATGATGAATGCTATGGCCTCGAGTCTGGAGCGGATGACTATCTGACCAAGCCATTCAACATGTCGATTCTTCGCCTCCGAATCGCTAAGTTTATTGAATGGAAGAAACGCTCGAAGAGGCTGTTTGAAAAGGAACTTGAAATAACTACGGAGCAGATCACCATCACTTCGATGGATGACCGTCTGCTTCAGCAGGCTATAAACGTGATCAACGAAAATATAAGCAATCCGGAATTCTCGGTATCCGACCTTTCGGCAGCTCTCTATATGCATAGGGCAAGCCTATATAAGAAGCTTCTGTACATAACCGGAAAGACTCCAGTGGAATTCATCAGGGCGATCCGTCTGAAGAGGGCGGCTGCTCTGCTTGAAAACGATGGCGTATACATATCCGAAATCGCTTATATGGTGGGATTCAATTCTCCGAAGGTCTTTGCGGGGCATTTCAGAGAGGAATTCGGATGTTCGCCGTCGGAATACAGAAAAAGGAAGAATGATAACAACTAAATACTGATGACATTATGAAGATTGGAAGATTTACTCTCTATCTGCTTGCTGCTGTCGCCATGACTGCATGTTCCGGCGTATGCAGGCAGGATGGGGCTGGCGTGACAGTCAAGGTCCAGCAGCCTGTTGAAGGCGGCCCTGAGCTTGTGAGGCTGCAGGTAATGGGCGACAAGCTTATCCGTGTATCTGCGACACCGGAAAGGAAGTTCGCTGATCCTCAGAGCCTTGTGATAATTCCTGCAGCGGAAAGGACTCCGTTTGCCGTAGGACAGAAAGGTGACACCGTGACCGTAAAGACTTCTGCCGTGCAGGCTAATGTACTGGCTTCTACTGGGGAGGTATGGTTCACTGACCTCGAAGGAAACGTTCTTCTTCGCGAAGAGGCTGGTGGCGGAAAGTCATTCGAGCCGGTCGAGGTCGAAGGGACGCATGGCTATTCATTCCGCCAGATCTTCGATTCTCCTGAGGATGAGGCGTTTTATGGTCTCGGACAGCATCAGGCTGACGAATTCAACTATAAGGGCAAGAACGAGCAGCTGTTCCAGTACAATACGAAGGTATCCGTGCCTTTCATCGTATCAAACAAGGGATATGGAGTCCTGATGGACAGCTATTCGATGATGCGTTTCGGAAATCCGGAGGACTATAAGCAGCTTGGAGAGGTCTTCAAGCTTTATGACAAGAACGGAAAGGAAGGATGCATTACCGGAACATATGTGCCGGAGAGGGGAGAGACAGTCGTTCGTGAGGAACCGAAGATTTATTTCGAGCATCTGATAGCTCCTGCGATGGAGAAGGTCGTGAATCTTCCTGAGGATTTCGTCTTTTTCAATGCAGATGTGACATATGAAGGTTTCATCGAGGCTCCGAAGTCAGGCGAGTACCAGTTCAGTCTCTATTATGCTGGCTATACTACAGTGACCGTTGACGGCAAGGAGGTTGTTCCTGAGCGTTGGCGTACGGCATGGAATCCTAACAGCTACAAGTTTACCGTCAATCTTGAGGCAGGCGTCAGGACGCCTCTGAAGGTGAGCTGGAAGCCGGACGGATGGGTGTCTTACTGCGGACTCCGCGTTTATGACGTTGTGGATCCGGTACAACAGGCGAAGCATCAGTGGTGGAGCGAGATGACAAAGCAGATGGACTGGTATTTCATCGCAGGTGACGACATGGATGAGGTCATCAGCGGCTACCGTACCCTTACAGGAAAGGCTCCGATCATGCCTAAATGGGCGATGGGATACTGGCAGAGCCGCGAGCGTTACAAGACTTCGACTGAAATGATCGAGGCGCTCGAGGGCTTCCGCAAGAGGAACATCCCTATAGACAATATCGTCATGGACTGGAGCCACTGGAGAGAGGATGACTGGGGCGGTCACGAGTTCGATCCGGCACGTTTCCCTGATCCTAAGGCCATGGTAGATTCGATACACAACCTGAACGGCCGTATGATGATTTCCGTATGGCCGAAGTTCTATGTCGAGACAGAGCATTACAAGGAGTTCGACGAAAACGGATGGATGTATACAAAGGCATATGAGGATGGTGTCCGCGACTGGATCGGCAAAGGCTATCTCTATGGCTTTTATGACGCATATTCTGCCGATGCACGCAAACTCTTCTGGAATCAGATGTACGAGCATTATTATCCGCTCGGAATCGACGCTTGGTGGATGGATGCTTCTGAGCCTAACGTTCGTGACTGTACCGATATGGATTACCGCAAGGCTCTTTGCGGCCCGACAGAGCTTGGTTCATCTACGGAGTTCTTCAACGCCTATGCATACATGAACGCGGAAGCGATCTACAACGGACAGCGCAGCGTCGACAATGACAAGCGTGTCTTCCTGCTCACCCGCAGCGGATTCAGCGGACTTCAGAGATATTCGACCGCCACATGGAGCGGCGACATCGCGACACGTTGGGAAGATATGAAGGCTCAGATTTCAGCAGGTCTGAACTTCGCGATCAGCGGCATTCCGTACTGGACAATGGATATCGGAGGTTTCTGCGTGGAGAACAGATATGTCGCAGGACAGGAACATTACAACCGCACAGGAAAAGAGAATGCCGACCAGAAGGAATGGCGCGAGCTCAACACCCGCTGGTTCCAGTTCGGTGCATTCTGTCCTCTTTACCGTGCCCACGGCCAGTATCCTTTCCGCGAACCTTGGGAGATCGCGCCTGAGAATCATCCTGCATACAAGTCTATCCTCTATTATTCGCAGCTCCGTTACCGTCTCATGCCGTACATCTATTCTCTTGCCGGCATGACATGGTTCGAGGACTATACGATAATGCGTCCGCTTGTGATGGATTTCACGGCTGATGCCAACGTCCTCAATGTCGGTGATACCTACATGTTCGGACCTTCGTTCCTCGTCGCTCCTGTCTACGAATACGGCGCACGCAAGCGCGACATCTATTTCCCTGCATGCGAAGGTTGGTACGATTTCTATACGAACAAGTTCGTGAAGGGTGGCGTCTGCGCGAGAGTCGATGCTCCATACGAGCGTATGCCTCTCTATGTCCGCGCAGGATCTGTGGTACCTTTCGGACCGGACATGCAGTGGTCTGACGAGAAGCCTGCAGATGTGATCGATCTTTATGTATACAGAGGTGCAGACGGCTCGTTCACTCTTTATGAGGATGAGAATGTGAACTACAATTACGAAAAGGGCGCTTATGCCATGATCGATTTCAGATATGATGACAGGAACGGAACTCTGACTATAGGGGAACGCAAGGGCGAATTCCCTGGAATGCTCAAGGAGAGAGTCTTCAATGTCATCCCGGTTTCAAAGAATGGTGTCGGTAAGGCCCAGAAGGTTGCCTATGCCGGAAATGAAACCGTAGTAGTCCTCTAACCGATGAAACATATCTTCACGACATTTTTCTGCTGTGCTCTGCTGATTGCAGGGTGCAGCAGAACTGCTGTTTCCCCGAGGGAGACTTCAGATTTCAATGACGGATGGGCTTTCCATCTTGGCGATGTTCCGGAAGCTTCTTCTCCTGAATTTGATGACAGCGGATGGCGCAGACTGAATCTGCCCCATGACTGGGCTGTCGAGGGCGATTTCAGCATCGACAACCCGTCCGGAACCGGCGGAGGTGCCCTTCCTGGCGGAATAGGCTGGTATAGAAAGACTTTCGTTCCTGCTGCGGAGGATTCTTCAAAGGTCTGGAGAATCGACTTCGATGGAGTATATATGAATTCAGAGGTCTTTGTCAACGGCGAGAGCCTTGGAGTAAGGCCTTACGGCTACATCTCGTTCGGATATGACATCACATCGCTTTTGAAATGGGATGTCGAGAATGTGATTGCCGTGCGTGTGGACAATGCAGAGCAGCCGAATTCACGCTGGTATTCCGGATGCGGCATCTACAGAAATGTATGGATGACAAAGACAAATCCGATAAGGATCGCTCCTCACGGAGTATTTATCGTGATACTTGAGGACTCCTTCCTTGTCAAGACTCGTCTTCTTACCGAAGGCGATCCGGATGACGCCGTGCTGATAAGGCAGATACTCAAGGATGCCGATGGCAAGGAGATAAGCAGAGTCTCAAACGAAGTTACCATAGGGGATTCCCAATATCTGGAGTTTGTCTTTCCTATCCATGAACCTCATTACTGGAGTGTCAATGATCCTTACCTTTATACTATGGTGACTGAGGTGGAAAGTTTTGATGGACAGTTACTTGACAGGTGCGAAACAAGGACTGGGCTCAGGACTTTCAACTTCGATCCTCAGAAGGGATTCTCTCTCAACGGAGAGCCAATGAAGATCAACGGCGTATGCCTGCATCATGATTTCGGCTGCCTTGGTGCGGCATTCAATGTCAATGCCGCAAGGCGTCAGCTGCAGATACTGAAGGACATGGGCTGCAATGGAATAAGGACTTCCCATAACCCTCCTGCCCCTCAGCTCCTTGATCTTTGCGATGAGATGGGCTTCATCGTACAGGATGAGGCCTTTGACATGTGGCGCAAGAAGAAGACCGCTCATGACTATTCGAGATACTTCAATGAATGGCATGAACGCGATCTTCACGACTTCATCGTGCGAGACAGGAACCATCCTTCGATCTTCATGTGGAGCATCGGAAACGAGGTTCTCGAGCAGTGGTCGCATGCAGATGCTGATACGCTGAGCCTTGCGGAGGCCAATATGATCCTCAACTTCGGGCATTCTTCCGACATGCTTGCTGCGGAGGGGGCGGAGATGAGTGTCAATTCGCTGCTGACCAGGAAACTGGCTGATCTGGTGCGTGAAATTGATCCGACGCGTCCGATCACGGCAGGCTGCAACGAACCTTCTCCGGGAAACCATCTTTTCCGCAGCGGAGCTCTTGATATCATAGGTTTCAATTATCATAATGCCGATGCACTGAAGGTGCCTCAGAACTTCCCTGACAAGCCTTTCATCATCACAGAGAGCAACTCTGCGCTCATGACGCGCGGATACTACCGCATGCCGAGCGATCAGATGTTCGTGTGGCCGGAGCGATGGGATATCCCGTTCTACGACGAGTCTTTCTCATGCTCTTCGTACGAGAACTGCCATGTGCCATGGGGAAATACGCACGAAGAGACGATAAAGCTGATCCGTGACAATGAATATATAAGCGGCCAGTACATATGGACCGGCTTCGATTATATCGGCGAGCCTACGCCTTACGGCTGGCCTGCCCGCAGCTCGTTCTTCGGTATCGTCGATCTTGCAGGTTTCCCGAAGGATGTATACTATCTCTATCAGTCGGAATGGACGGATACTCCTGTGCTGCACATCTTCCCGCACTGGAACTGGACCGAAGGACAGGAGATCGACCTGTGGTGCTATTACAACAATGCGGACGAAGTTGAACTCTTTGTCAATGGAGTTTCGCAGGGAGTGCGCCGCAAGACTGATGACTGCCTGCATGCAGTATGGAGGGTGATTTATCATCCGGGCGAGATAGAGGTCATAGCGTATAAGGATGATACTGATCCTGCCGGGGCGCCGGCACGTGTCGAAGTCGCCCGCAAGTCTGTGCATACGGCAGGAAAGCCTGAACAGATAAGACTTACGTTGGATCAGTTCGGTGATACCGCTGCTGAAGATGCTCTTGCTTTCGTGACAGTGGAGATACTCGATGCGGATGGAAATCTTTGTCCTGATGCAGACAATCTTGTGGAATTCTCGCTTTCAGGAGAAAGTGCCTTCATCGCAGGAGTCGACAACGGCAATCCTGTCTCTATGGAGCGCTTCAAGGACAGCAAGAGAATGGCCTTCAACGGCAAATGCCTTGTCGTCCTTCAGGCCTCTTCTCCCGGCAGGACGACGCTGACTGCATCATCTGATGGACTTGTATCTGATTCGGTGACATTCCGGACAAGATAATGCCAATAGCATCGGGAAGACCCTGGTGTTTCTTGTGACATGCCACCCCCGGCTAGGGGGTGCGTGAAGCCGCTTCAGCGGCGGCCGCGGGGGTCATCAAGAAACACCAGGGTCTGCCCGATGCTGTGATAATCGCAGAAAAGTTCAGAGGACAGCCAGCCTCAGGTGATTCTCCTGTGACACATCATTGATACAATATGGAATATATGATAAAGGAGGCATGGAGAAAAAAAGGTATATTTGCGAAGACATAAACAGACGTGATCATGAGACCTGTACAGATTGCCATTCTGGCTTTGGCTGCCGCCTTTTCCGTATCCTGCCTCAGAGATGTGCAGGAATGCGACGACATGAAGCTTTGGTATGATGCTCCTGCAAAGGAGTGGGTTGAGGCGCTGCCGCTCGGTAACGGCCGCCTCGGTGCCATGACATTTGGTGAGCCTGCCAGTGAAAGACTTCAGTTCAACGAAGAAACCGTATGGGCCGGCCAGCCGAATACCAATGCAAATCCGGCGGCGAAGGATGCCCTCCCTCAGATCCGCAGCCTTATCTTTGCCGGGAAATACAAGGAGGCCCAGGCGCTTGTCGATGCCCATGTCATCTCAAAGACGAATCACGGCATGGCTTATCAGCCGGTCGGAGACCTGTATCTGGATTTCCCCGGGCATGAGTCCTATGATTCCTATTATCGTGAACTTGACATATCACGGGCTGTCGCAACGACGAGATATACCGTAGACGGTATCGAATATATACGTGAATCTTTCGCTTCTCTTGCAGACAATGTCATTGTCGTAAGGCTGACAGCGTCGCAGAAGGGGAGCCTTACCTTTGATGCCAGGCTTGATTCACAGCTTGCGTCCGAGTATGATTCGGATGAAAACGGCTTGATAATGAGAGGAATCTCCGGATCGATGGAAGGCCTTGAAGGAAAGGTCGAGGTCACTACAAGGGTAGCGGTACTTAATGAAGGCGGAAGCCGCAGTATCACTGATGCCGGCATCGCAGTGGAAAATGCCGACGCCGCAGTGATCCTTATCTCGATGGCTACAAATTTTGTAGATTACAAGACTCTTACAGCAGATGCTGACGCGTTGTCGGACGCGCATCTTTCCGCGGCGCTCAAACGTGGCTGCGGCAGGATGACGAAGGAACATACGGAAGCATATCGCAAATATTTTGACAGAGTCTCGCTCGATCTTGGCAGGACGCCTGCGGCAGACAAGCCGACAGACGTCAGGGTCAGGGAATTCGCTGCAGGAGACGATCCTCAGCTTGTGGAACTGTATTTCCAGTTCGGACGTTATCTCCTCATCAGTTCATCCCAGCCGGGAGGCCAGCCTGCCAATCTGCAAGGAATCTGGAACCATATGCTTTTCCCTCCATGGGACAGCAAGTACACGACCAACATCAATGCTGAGATGAACTACTGGCCGTCTGAGGTGACAAATCTGTCGGAACTACATGAACCGTTCATCACCATGGTCAAGGAAATCGCTCAGACCGGTGCGGAAACGGCGAGAGACATGTATGGAGTCAGAGGTTGGGTGCTCCATCACAATACTGACATCTGGAGGACGACCGGAGCTGTAGACTATGGTGCTCCGGGCATGTGGCCTACAGGTGGAGCATGGTTCTGCAGGCATCTCTGGGAACATTATCTATACACCTGCGACAAGGATTTCCTTTCCGAGGTCTATCCTGTCATGAAAGGAGCTGCAACCTTCTTCCTCGACTTCCTTGTCGAGGAGCCTGAGCACGGCTGGCTTGTCATCGCTCCTTCCAACTCTCCCGAGAATGCATTTGCATGGGACGGAGGAGACATAACCAACTGTGCCGGCACGACGATGGATAACCAGATGCTGACCGAACTCTTTACCAATGTGATCGAGGCCGGAAAGATTCTGGGCCTTGAGGCGGAATCAGCATTTGCAGACAGCCTCGCGACGGCGAGAGCGAAGCTTCCTCCGATGCAGATCGGACGTCACGGACAACTCCAGGAATGGATGCATGACTGGGACAGAATCGATGACCACCACAGGCATGTGTCCCATCTGTACGGCCTCTTCCCAGGCAATCTGATATCGCCATGGACGACGCCGGAACTCTTCGAGGCCGCACGTGCTTCCCTCAATTACAGAGGCGATCCAGCGACGGGATGGTCGATGGGATGGAAGGTCTGCCTATGGGCGAGACTTCTTGACGGTGACCGGGCGTACAAGCTTATCACTGACCAGCTTACCCCTGCCGGAAGCACTGGCTTCTGGGGAAAGGGTGGCACATACCCGAATCTTTTCGATGCACATCCGCCGTTCCAGATCGACGGCAATTTCGGCTGCACCGCCGGCATCGCCGAGATGCTGCTGCAGAGTCATGATGGTACGATTCATCTTCTTCCAGCCCTTCCTTCGAACTGGAAGGACGGAAAGGTGACAGG
>JAGBCS010000067.1 GCA_017937885.1 Bacteroidales bacterium | reverse complement strand
GCTTCGTGCGTAAAGACCGAAAAGGAAATCTACATTCCTAAGGATCTTCAGGAAATGGACCTCAACGATCCGGAAAGCGAATACAGTTACGACCGTATGGCGCTGACTGACAATTTCGTTATTTTCTGGGAGAAAGGGTTCGGCAAGGATCTTTCATGTCCTCCACAGCTTGACAGCCATGACATGTCGATAGATCTTGAGAAGCTCAAGGAGAAGCTTGAGGTCTTCTACGACTATTTCTACAACGACCTTGGCTTCGCCAAAAAGGGCTCGAAATGTGACCGTTACAGGATGATGGTAATGCTCCGCTATTCTCTTGAAGGAACAGCTTACGGTGGAGATTATGACGGCGAGATCGGTGCCCTCTGGGTTACTCCGGGCCGTCTCCGTGACGAGCGTCTGAACTGTATCGCCCACGAGCTCGGACATTCTTTCCAGTCTCAGATCACATGTGACGGCGAGGGTGAAGCATGGGGCGGCTGCGGCTTTTTCGAGATGACTTCGCAGTGGATGCTCTGGCAGGTGAACCCGGACTGGGTCAACGACGAGGCCTATCATTGGGACGGATTTACAAAGAAATGCCATAAGGCATACCTCCATCTTACGAACATTTATCATACTCCATATATTCTTGAGTATTGGGGTGACAAGAGAGGTCTGACACATATTGCGGAACTGTATCGCCAGGGCAAGAGAGGCGAGGATCCTGCAATCACATACATGCGTCTGAACAACCTGTCTCAGAAGGAGTTCTGTGACGAGATGTTCGATGCTACAAGACGCATCATCAACCTTGATTACAAGAGGGCTTGGAAAGAGACCCGAAACAATGCCAACAAGTTTTCTACCAAGATGATAGAGGAAGCTGACGGATGGATGCGCGTGGCCCCTGAACAGTGCCCTGAAAATTATGGATTCAATGCTGTGGCCATGCCGCTGCCTGCGCCGGGCGAGACCGTGACCGTTGATTTCAAGGGAATGGCCGGAGCAGAAGGTTATAAGAATGCGGATCCTTCAAAGGCAGGATGGCGATATGGTTTTGTTGCTGTGCGTTCGGACAACGGCGAGTCCATATATGGTGAAATGCATGACGGAGCTGAGGAGACTCTTGCGTTTACAACTCCTGCCGATACTCAGTTGAGCCATCTCTGGCTTGTCGTGATGGGTGCGCCGACCGAGCATAAGATGAATCCTGTGGACTTCCATAATTCCGAGGATGAGACTCTTTTCGACGACCAGTGGCCTTATTCGATAAGAATCAAATAAAAATTGTATCTTTGTGCAGTTAACAAAGTTGCACATGAAAAAGATACTCCATATCCTTCTCCCGTTGCTTGTTGCAGCAGCGGGAGAATTTTTTTGTTCTGCAGAGTCTTATTTCCGCCACATAACGGTTGAGGATGGCCTGTCTTCGAATTATGTACGTTCGCTGATGCAGGACAGCTATGGCTTTGTGTGGATTGGAACGGACCATGGCGTGAACAGGTTCGACGGAAGCAGCTTCAAAGTGTTGCACCTTACGGAAGACAGGGGTGGTCATGCCGTCACTTCGATGCAGGAGGATGACGGACTGATCTGGCTGGGAACAGAAAAAGGACTGTACTGCTTCGAATATGCTACAGAAGATGTAAGGAAATTCGAACTCAGGGCCGATGATGGTACATATGTGACCGGGGAGGTGACAGCAGTCGTTATGGATAAGGACCGTAATCTGTGGATCTCGACTATAGGACAGGGCGTGTTTAGATACAACAGGCATGCCGGAGAGCTGAAGAGATATGATTTTTCCGAGTGCGCCAATGATGTCGCGACCATCTACATAGATAAGGGGAATCAGGTGTGGACGCTTACCAAGTGGGGTCCTCCGGCGTTGTCGAGGCTCAATAAGGCAAGCGATGAATTCGAGCCGTTTCCTCTCCAGCACAATGGACGTCCTGTCGAGGCCCTTGGCCTTGCCTTGTATGAAGACAGTGAGCAAAGGTTCTGGATTGGCACGTGGGAGTCAGGACTTTATGAGGTGGACCGTCTTACCGGTCATGTGAAGGTTCATCTGGGATCCTCAGACCGTTTCCACGGAACGAACCACATACATTCGGTGACGGAATGTGGTCCCCATAAGCTTGTCATCAGTTCTGATGACGGCGTTTTGTTGTATGATACACATACATCAGAGACAGAATTTTATACAGAAGATGAAGAGTCGCAGTATTGTCTTTCATGCCGCTTTGCATATCCGCTCCTGAAGGACAGGGAAGGCGGAATATGGATCGGTACTTATTATGGCGGAGTGAATTACCTGTCTCCATCCAGCGGACAGTTCGACAGCTATTTCAAGCGCAAGCACAGCAATTCTGTCGGAGGAAGGGTTATCAGCCGTTTTATTGAAGATGGGGACGGCAATATCTGGATAGCCTCTGACGACGGGGGACTCAGCTGCTTCAACCCACGTACGGAACGGTTCCGTAATTACGTGAGTGATGGAAAACCAAACTCTCTTTCATATGACAATGTCCACGCTCTCTGTCTTGACGGAGACGATTTATGGGTCGGAACTTATTCCGGAGGTATAAATGTACTTGATCTTAAGACCGGGATATTCCGTCATTACTATCCGTCGCTTGAAGACGAGAGGTCGTTGGACGGCTCAAGTTCATACGCAATCTTCAAGGATTCCGACGGCATACTGTGGATTGCCACAATGGATGGAATAAACCAGTATGACAGAGACACTGACAGTTTTATAAGGGTGAAGAAACTGAAAGAGCCGGCTCTTGACATAGATCAAGACAATGACGGAAACATCTGGTTTTCTACCAATGGAGACGGCCTGCTGAGGTATGTTCCGGAAACACAGGAATGGAAGACCTACCGTCATGATAAAAAAGTTCCTGGCTCCATTCCGGGAGATTTCGTAAATTGTTCCTTTGTGGACAGTCACGGCGTTTTGTGGGTTGGAACGACCCATGGATTGTGTTCATACGATCCGGAGTCAGATACTTTCCTTCCGGTACTGAAGGAAACGTCTATGATTGAGATCTGCGGCATAATCGAGGATTCGCAGGTTTTCTGGATTACGACAACGGAGGGACTGGTCCGCTATGATCCGGCTGTAGGGACGACAGCGGTGTTTTCGACAAGCGACGGATTGCGCAGCAATCAGTTCATCCCGAATGCCATTCTGAAGGCATCTGACGGCAGGATTTATGTCGGAACTGCCAATGGTTTCAATGCCTTCTATCCTTATGAAATCAAGACGAATCAGACCGTTCCACAGTTGGCAATAACCTCTTTGACTGTTGACAACAACATAGTGCATACCGGGGATAGAAGATTGTCGAAGTCCCTTACTGCGGCTGATAGAATAGAGATCCTGCATCAGGATAATGGACTGACGCTTCAATATGCTGCGCTAAGTTATTTTGCTCCGAACAAGAATCAGTATGCATACAAACTGGATGGTTTTGACAAGGACTGGATCCGGGCCGGCAATCTGAACCGGGTGACATATACGAATCTTCCGACAGGAAGATATACCTTCATGGTTAAGGGAACGAACAATGATGCCTTATGGAACGAAGAGGCGGTAAGCATTGACATATGTGTGCGTCCGCATGTCCTTTTCACATGGCCGTTCATGATTCTTTATGTTCTCGTGGCGCTGGCGATGATATTGATGATTACAAGCTATATGTCCCGCAGAAGCAAGATCAGATATGAAAGCAAGGTCGCGGAGCTGGATATAAAGAAAGAAAAGGAGATTCAGGAGGCTAAGATCAAGTTCTTCACAACCATCGCTCACGAAATACGCACGCCGGTATCGTTGATAATCGGACCTTTGGAGAAGATAATGAAGAAGGCGGACATGCTTCCTGGGCAAGTTGCTGAAGACCTTCATGTCATAGACAGGAACAGCAACAGATTGCTGGTTCTCGTCAACCAGCTGCTTGATTTCCGAAAGGTCGAGCAGGACGGCATGGAAATGCATTTCGTGCGGCAGCAGATTGTTCCTTTACTGCGTTCTGTCTGCGAAAGGTTCGAGCCTACAATCGCTCATAACGGTTTGCGTCTTGAGATGGATTTCCCGAATGCGGAAATGGAGGTGTGCTTTGACAGCGAAGCCATGACCAAGATAGTCAGCAATCTTCTGACAAATGCAAGCAAGTATTCCAAGACTGTCGTCAGATTGACATGCGAACAGAATCCGACAGATGCAAGCATGTTCAATATCAGCGTCTTTGATGACGGGATCGGGATAAGCAAGGCTGACCAGGAAAAGATTTTCCGTCCGTTCTATCAGATTCATGACACGAAGCCGGGAACCGGCATAGGACTCAATCTTGTGAAAAGCCTGACGGAACTTCATGGAGGTTTCATTTCAGTAAAGTCTGAAGAGGGAGAATACACGGTGTTTACTTTGACACTGCCGATAGAACAGCAGAATGTTGCTGTCGCCAGCAGAAAAGAGGACATCAAGCCTGAAAGCCATCAGATGCTGCCGGATGACATCCTTTCCACTTCGATCATCGAGCTTCCTGCTGAGAACAAGCCTTCAATCATGATTGTGGATGACAATGAAGAAATGGTGAACTTCCTGTCTTCGACATTCTCGGAGCAGTATCAGGTAATAAGGGCAGCGGATGGTGTTGATGCGTTGGAGCAGCTTAAGCTTCAGAATGATGTCGCCCTTGTCGTGGCAGACTGGATGATGCCTAGGGTGGATGGAGTAGAACTTTGCCGCCGTATACGTGCAGACGTTTCCTTGAGCCATATTCCGTTCATACTTCTCACGGCCAAGACCGATGACGCTTCCAAGGTCGCAGGAATGGACTGCGGAGCAGACGCATATATCGAAAAACCGTTCTCGATCCAGTACCTGGAGGCTTGTATCAGGAATCTCGTAGGGCTTAGAGCTATGCTTAGGCAAAAGTTTGCCAATGAGCCTCTTACGACGATTACGACAGTTGCGGGAAACAATACGGACAACAGCTTCCTCTATAAGATGACCGAGCTTATTGAGGCCCATTTCTCAGACTCGAATCTTTCCGTGGACTTTCTTTCGGAGCAGATGGGCATCAGCCGTTCGTCGCTTTACAATAAGATAAAGGTTCTTACAGACAAGACTCCTAATGAACTTATTCAGCTGATGAGGTTGAAGAAAGCGGCCCAGCTGCTTGCCGAACATAAGTACAGGATAAACGAGATCTGCTATATGGTCGGCTTCAACAATCCTTCTTATTTCTCTAAATGCTTCCAGAAGCAGTTCGGCATGAAGCCGGGAGAGTTCCTGTCCAGGGCGGCAGGGGAATAATAAAAAAACACTCGCAACCGCGAGTGTTTTTTTTATGCTATAAGATCTGATTATCTGAGCTGGTCGCAGCCCTTGACGATCATATCCATTGTACCGCTACCGTTGCTTACATATCTGATGACCATTTCAGCATATTCGATAGCTTCCTTCTTTCTTGGATCCTTCTTGTCCTTGGCTGCCTTGACAAGCTGAAGAAGCTCGTTGAGGTCCTCGAGTTCAGGAAGGTTGCCTGGACGCATTGTGTTGATTGCGGCGTTCAGAAGGGCAGTAGTGTTGTTTACCTCATCCTGTGAGTAAGTCTTGTCTTCGTCAGCCATGATCTTTTCTGCGATTGCAAGCTGCTCGACCATTCTTCCATATGCATGAGGTGCCCATGGAGAGTGCTCAGGGACCTTGACTTCCATTGCATGCCAAGCCTCCTGTGCCTGCTTGCGCGACTGTGCAAGTTCTACGCACTCCTGAAGAGCAGACTTGTCGATGATGCCGGCAGCAGATGCGCGCTCAAGAGCGTTGTCCATGTTGATACGGAGATAACGTGTAGAGTGCTCGCAGAGGTAATAGTCCGGGTAGAAAGTCTTGTCTCCGATCGTGAGGGTGTAGATGTTTCCGTCTGTTCCTGTCTCAGCTGTCGCGCCGTTCTCCTGGATGCACTCGAGAGCCGAATCAAGGTTGAGGATGGCCTCATCCCAGTGACGTACCGCGTCTGTCGACATTGCAAGAGGGCCGTACATGATTGTACCTACCCACATAGGGGTAAATACTGTGTTGCTTTCGTTTTTGCCTGTAGCGGCAACAGTCATCTTGTCCGGACCGTACATGATGTGCTTTGTAAACGGCATTACAACCTCGACAACGTCGTTCTCGCTCCAAGCGCGTGCAGGAATCTCGACGTATGAGCATGGCTGGTAAGACTTAGCGACAGACTTTCCGTTCAGCTTGATGTCGAATCCTTCAGTTGCCCAGTAAGGTACGCGGAGCTTCATTGTGAACTCGGCATTGCCCTCTACGGTGATGGTAGACTTCTCAGCTGGCCAGAGGCAGTCCTGAGTGATCTTCACGCCTTTTGCGTCCCATGTTGCAGTTGTAGGCATATAGAGAGCCACCCATACGGTATTCTCATTCACGAAGTAAGCGGCCTCCTGATATCTTGTGTGGTTCTCTGAACCGGTACCGCCGCAGCATGTTGACTGAGGAGTCTCGCTGCCGAATGGCTTGCTTGCGTCGAGACCGACAGCATAGTGGTATGTCACACCGTAGTGGTGAGGGTCTACAGAGCCGACGAGCTGGTTGTAGAGAACGCGCTCGTAGTAGTCCATGTAGCGTGCATCATCAGGATCGAAGCAGTTCAGGTCCTTTGTGAGCTTCGCAAGGTTATATACGCAGCATGTCTCGTTGAGGGTCGGGTTCGGATAAAGGTTTCCGTGACGGTCAGAGTGAACGTTTGTGTTCATGCTGAGTACCTGTGTGTAAGGCTGACGGAACATCTCTACGTTACCAACGCCGCCTGTAGAGTATGCGTAACGGCCCTGAACCATGTTCCAGAAGTTGAGAGCGATGTTGTAATAGTACGGGTTGTTGTTTCCGAGGTAGCTCTTCAACGCGCTGATGATCTTAGGGATGTGCTGGTTTGCGTGGCGTGTGCGGATGTCGTCCACGTTTACAGAAAGCGGATCGTAGAATGCAGGGCTGTCGAAGAAGTTCGAAGCCTCGAGGAGGCGTTCCTTCTTCTCAGGGTCGTCTGTAAGCATAGCGAGGCGTGCGAGAGATTCGCCTGTACCTCCGTCCTCACCAGCGATGTACATGTTCCACATTTCGTAACGGTTACCCGGCTTTGCGCGACGCTCTTCCTGTGTTCCCTCAGTGTTTACGAATGTGCGGTAGTGGAGGCGGTTCCAAATCCAGAGACCCATGTCTGTCGCGATTGTGAGGGCCTTGTCTGCAATGGCCTTGTCGTCAACATATGTAGCGATGTCGATGAGGCCGGCGAGCTGCTTGTGGATAGAATAATAAGGTGCCCAAACCCAGTTCTCGTTGTTGTATGCGCGATACATCTCGATAAGAACGGCGTGGTGTGCAGGGATGGCGTTGATATAGCCGTATCCGTAGTTCTTATACTCCTTCTGGTGCTCCTTGAATGCCTTCCATGTACCCTTCATCTCGCGGAGCTCCTGCTCCGGTGCGAAGTCGCGCGCCTCCCAATAGCGTCCGAGCTCCTCGTTCCATACGAAGGTCATCTCCTGATATGTACGGAGTTCGTCAGTCATTCTCTTCATTCTTTCCCTGAGAGCGTCCTTCTGCTCAGGCTTTGTAGCGCTGGCAAACGCAAATGCAAGAGCTGACATGTAGTGTCCTGAACCGTGGCCCTTGAGCTTTGTTGTCGGAGAGTCCCATCCGTCAGACATTGTGTAGCCCTTTGTGCTGAGGTTGTATGTCTCGCGGTAGTTGTAGAGCTGCTGCGTCACGTCCCAGCTGAGAACCTGCTCGATGAGCATGTCGCGGTTTGAGGTGAGTCGGTTGTCGCCGTTGATGACGACCTTGTCGAGAGGAAGCGGCTCGGCCTTGAGCACGTTGCCAGGAACCTCATACTCTCCGGCTACGACCTTGATCTTCGCTTCAATAGGGTAGCCCTTAGGAGTTGCGTTGTCTCCGACAACATGACCTGTGATGGTGTACTTCTTTCCTACAGGGTAGAGCTCAGGATCTGACTGCTCCTTCTCGGTGGCGAGCGCAGAATTGCTCCAACGGATCTGGCGGTATTCGCCTGTTCCGTCCTTGTAGGTTACCCAAGCCTGATAAGGGAGTCTCGGCACCGTTCCTACCGGTGACTCGACTACTACCTTCTCGACGCTTTTGATGCTTTTTGCTGTGCCATTGTCCGCGGTGTTGCAGGAAAGCAGGCCTGCAAGAGCCATGGCTCCGCAGACGGCAAGACTAAGTATTCTTTTCATCTTGATATAGGTTATAGTTTGTATTTTTAATTATGTATGCAAATTTGTCATATTATTTTCCGAAAGTCAAGTCCCGAGGATTTTTTTTTGAATGAAAACGGCCTTTGAACTGTTTGTTTGGACAAAAATTGTATCATTCGCACAAAAATTACATACGATATTTTCGGGCGAGTATTGGTTACGCGCGTATTTATTTGTAAATTTGCTTGCTTTTAGTGCAACAAAGGTGAAAATCTATTTTCAATAACAAATAAAACTAACCAATTATGAATTTTGTACAGCAAATCGGAGAGACTCTCCAGTCGATTGACCTGGGTCAGGCGATCGGTGCGTCGGGATTCAGGACAATCGACCTTGTCATCCTCTGCATTTATCTGGTAGTCCTCGTCGGTCTCGGCCTTTTCCTTGGCCGTACCAAGAAAGGCGAAGAGAAGAGCGCAAACGACTACTTCCTCGCAGGTAACACACTGACGTGGTGGGCAGTAGGTGCCTCGCTCATCGCGGCGAACATCTCTGCGGAGCAGTTCATCGGAATGTCCGGAACCGGTTTCCGTGACGGTATCGCTACAGCTGCATACGAGATCATGGCTGCCGTAACCCTCATTGTCATCGGTAAGTTCCTGCTTCCTGTAATGCTTAAGCAGAAGATCTTCACAATCCCTCAGTTCCTCAGAGAGAGGTACAATGACGGTGTGGGTCTCGCATTCTCAGTGCTCTGGCTTTTCCTCTATGTGTTCGTGAACCTTACCTCGGTCGCATGGCTCGGCGCTCTCGCAATCGAGCAGATTCTCGGACTTCAGAATGTTTATATCGCATTCGGAGAGGCTACCATCTCGCTTAGAATGGTCATTGTGATCGTCCTTTTCCTTGTTGCAGGTATCTATTCAATCTACGGAGGTCTCGCTTCTGTGGCATGGACTGACGTGATGCAGGTATTCTTCCTGGTCGGCGGTGGTCTCATCACTGCATGGTTCGCCCTTAAGGCTGCCGGTGACGGTGCTGCAATGGAAGGTCTCAGAAATGTCTACACGACCCTTACTACGGGAGAATATGCAAAGGATACCCACTTCCATCTGGTGATTCAGGAGTCTCATAATGCAAGCGCGTTTGCGAACGTTCCTGGTATCGCTGCTGTTGTCGGTGGTGTATGGCTCACGAACCTCGGTTACTGGGGCTTTAATCAGTATATCATCCAGAAGGGTCTTGCTGCAAAGAGCATCGATGAGGCTCAGAAGGGTCTCGTGTTCGCAGGTCTCCTCAAACTCGTCATTCCTTTCATCGTAGTTCTCCCAGGTGTATGTGCATTCTACATGACAAAGCATGCTGACCAGTTCACAATGCTTCAGGGTACTATTAATGTGGCTGATGATGCATATCCTTGGCTCATACGCAACTTCGCTCCGCCAGTGGTTAAGGGTCTTTCATTCGCAGCACTTGCAGCGGCAATCATTTCTTCTCTCGCTTCGATGTTCAACTCGACTTCGACCCTCTTTACGATGGATATCTACAAGAAGTACATCAACAAGGATGCGTCTGACAAGAAGCTCGTGAATGTCGGCCGTCTCACTTCGCTTACGGCTCTTGTTATCGCAGCAATCGCTGTGAAGCCGCTCCTCGGAGGTCTTGACCAGGCGTTCCAGTACATCCAGGAGTACTCAGGATTCATCTATCCTGGTATCATCGTCGTATTCGGTCTCGGTCTTCTCTGGAAGCGTGCATCAAGCAAGGCTGCAGTATGGACTGCCATTGCAACAATCCCTCTCGGAATCCTCTTCAAGGTATGCTGTCCTGACGTTGCATTCCAGCTTCGTGCGGGTTATGTGTTCATGATTCTCGTGACTATGTTCGTCCTCATCTCTGTAATTGACAAGAAGTTCGTGTCATGCGAGGTTCCTGAGCAGAAGGATAGAGCAACCATGATGAAGTGGGCTAAGATCCTGGGTGCTGCTGGCGTCGTTTTCATCGTGGCGGCTGCAATTGTTACTATCTGGGGCGCATTCCTTCCTGAGACAGCAACTCCTGAGAACAGCGTGATCGCTTATCTCAACGACATCGGATTCCAGGCATTCTACTTCTTTGGCGCTCTCGTGGGCTGCAACGCAATCTGGCTCTGGTCAGACGCAAATGACAAGAAGATGGATCCTAAGGCGGTTCTCCTTGATCTTAAGCTCTTCCATACAAGCAAGACTTATGCATGGGGTACATTCGCCATCATCCTTATTGTAGTAATCCTTTATGCTGTACTCTGGTAATATGTTGGAAGAACTTAAAGCAAAAGTCTGCAAGGCCAATCTGGAGCTTGTAGAGCATGGGCTTGTTATCTTTACATGGGGCAACGTGTCTGCGATCGACCGCAGCACGGGCCTCGTGGTCATCAAGCCAAGTGGTGTTTCATATGATGATATGAAGCCGGAAGATATGGTTGTGGTAGACCTCGACGGAAACGTCGTAGAGGGAGACCTTAACCCATCATCGGATACCCCTACGCATCTTGCGCTTTATCGCGCATGGCCGGAAATCGGCGGTGTGGTTCATACGCATTCGACTTATGCGACCGCATGGGCGCAGGCCGGCAGGGATATTCCGAACATCGGTACAACGCATGCGGATTATTTCCACAATGCGATTCCTTGTACAGAGAGCATGACCGAGGAGGAGGTAAAGGGTGCTTATGAGCTCGAGACAGGAAACGTGATCATCAAGCGTTTCGAGGGCCTGAACCCGGTTCACACTCCTGGCGTTCTCGTAAAGAACCATGGTCCTTTCTCATGGGGTAAGGACGGCTTCGACGCCGTGCACAACGCAGTTGTAATGGAGCAGGTTGCAAAGATGGCATACATCGCATACGGAGTTAATCCTAATCTTACGATGAATGACCTTCTCATCGAGAAGCATTTCAACCGCAAGCATGGTCCGAACGCATATTATGGACAGAAAAAGAAATAATAAACAATCTAACTAATAATCAACAAGTCATGATCAAGGCATTTGAAAATCACGAAATATGGTTCGTGACAGGAGCGCAGCTTCTTTACGGAGGCGACGCTGTGGTACAGGTTGACGGCCACTCTTCACAGATGGTGGACGGAATGAACGCTTCAGGCATTCTTCCTATCAAGGTTGTATATAAGGGTACTGCAAACTCATCTAAGGAGGTTGCTGACCTTATGACAGCAGCGGAGTCTGACACAAAGTGCGTCGGCGTCATCACATGGATGCATACATTCTCGCCAGCGAAGATGTGGATCCACGGCATGCAGAAGCTCCGCAAGCCGCTCCTCCACCTCCATACACAGTTCAACAAGGAGATTCCTTGGGATACAATGGACATGGACTTCATGAACCTCAACCAGAGTGCGCATGGTGACCGTGAGTACGCTCACATCCTTTCACGCATGCGCAAGGGCCGCAAGACTGTTGTAGGCCACTGGCAGGATCCTAAGACCCTCGAGCACATCGCCGTATGGCAGAGAGTTGCTGCTGCTTGGGCTGACTCACAGGACATGAGAATCCTCCGTTTCGGTGATCAGATGAACAACGTTGCCGTTACAGACGGTGACAAGGTAGAGGCTGAGATGCGTTTCGGTTATCATGTAGACTATGTTCCTTTCAGCACAGTGATGACTTACTTCGAGAAGGTAGAGGACAAGGCGGTTGACGAACTCGTTGAGGTATATTTCAAGGAGTACGACCACGCTCCTGAGCTTGAGGACAAGAATACTGTAGAATATAAGAAGGTATGGAACTCAGCAAAGGCAGAGCTTACTCTCCGCGCTGTTCTCGAGGCTTACGGTGCGAAGGCATTCACTTCGAACTTCGATGACCTCGGTGACGTGAACGTAGAGGAGACAGGCAAGGGCTTCGACCAGATCCCAGGTCTCGCTTCACAGCGTCTCATGGCTGACGGATACGGTTTCGGCGGCGAGGGTGACTGGAAGACAGCTGCTCTCGTGCGTACAGCTTGGTACATGGGCCAGGGCCTTCCTAAGGGTTCTTCATTCCTTGAGGACTACACAATCCACTTCGACGGCGCGAATTCAGCTCTTCTCCAGGCGCACATGCTTGAGATCAGTCCTGCTATCGCTGCTGAGAAGCCGAAGCTCGAGGTTCATCACCTTGGTATCGGTGTCCGCAAGACTCCTACCGCACGTCTCGTGTTCACAAGCAAGACCGGCGACGGCGTTGCTGTTACCGTAGTCGATATGGGTAACCGCTTCCGTCTCATCGTGAACGAAGTGAACTGTATCGAGTCTAAGCCGCTTCCTAAACTCCCTGTAGCTTCAGCTCTCTGGATCCCTAAGCCAAGCTTCGAGGTCGGTGCTGCAGCATGGATGCTCGCAGGTGGTACTCACCACACAAGCTTCTCATACGACCTTACAACAGAGTACTGGGAGGACTATGCAGAGCTCGCTGACATCGAGATGCTCGTCATCAACGACGAGACAACTCTCTCTAACTTCAAGAAGGAGATGAGAGTCAATGAGGTTTACTACATGTTGAACAAGGCCCTTAAATAATAATAAGACATGGCAGATACAAAATATGTAATCGGTCTGGACTACGGTTCGGATTCAGCACGTGCACTCGTTGTCGAGGTAGCTACAGGTAAGACTATCGCAACATCTGTAAAGTACTATCCACGCTGGAAGAAGGGAATGTACTGCACTCCGCTCGAGAACAAATGGCGTCAGCATCCTCTCGACTATATCGAGGTGCTCGAGGCCAGCGTGAAGGAGGCTCTGTCTCTTTGTCCTGCAGGTACAGCAGAGAACGTGATAGGTATGTCATTCGATACAACAGGTTCGACACCTGCATTTGTTGACGAGACCGGTACTCCTCTTGCTCTCAGGCCAGAATTTGCTGACAATCCTAATGCAATGTTCGTTCTCTGGAAGGACCATACTGCAGTAAAGGAAGCTGCTGAGATCAACGAGGCTTGTCACAAGGAAGGCGCAGTTGACTATACAGCATATGAAGGTGGCATCTACTCTTCTGAGTGGTGGTGGGCAAAGATCCTCCACGTCCTCAGAGAGGATGAGGCTGTACGCAATGCAGCATATTCAGTTGTAGAGCACTGCGACTGGATGCCTGCTCTCATCACTGGCGTAAAGTCTTCAAAGGATATCGTTCGTGCAAGATGCTCTGCAGGTCACAAGATGATGTGGCACGAGAAATGGGGTGGTCTTCCTCCACAGGAGTTCCTCTCAAGCCTCGATCCGCTCCTCGACGGTTACCGCGACAGACTCTTCACAGAGACACAGACTGCAGACAAGCCTGTAGGCAAGCTCTCGCAGGAGTGGGCAGACAGACTCGGCCTTTCTACAGATGTAGTTGTCGGTGTCAGTGAATTCGACTGCCATATGGGTGCTATCGGAGCAAACATCTCAGAGCATACATTCGTACGTATCATCGGTACTTCTACCTGCGACATCATGGTTGCATCGAAGGAAGAGATCGGTGACAAGCTCATCAAGGGTATCTGTGGCCAGGTAGACGGTTCCGTTATTCCTGGTATGGTCGGCCTCGAGGCTGGTCAGTCTGCTTTCGGTGACGTTTACGCATGGTTCCGCCGCGTTCTCGAGTGGCCTCTCAAGAACCTCTCAGGTCTTGAGGGTGAGGCTCTTGACAAGGCTTGTGACAGAATCATCCCTCAGCTTACAAAGGAGGCTGAGACAATGAAGCCGGGCGAGAGCACTGTTCTCGCACTCGACTGGATGAACGGCCGTCGTACTCCGGATGCAAATCAGCTCCTCAAGGGTGCCATCACAGGTATCACTCTCGGAACATCTGCTCCTATGATCTATCGCGCACTCGTTGAGGCAACAGCTTACGGTGCACGTGCAATCGTTGACAGATTCCGTCGTGAGGGCGTAAGGATCGACAGCGTGATCGGTATCGGAGGTATCGCACTCAAGTCTCCATTTGTAATGCAGACTCTCAGTGACGTTCTCAACATGCCTATCAAGGTCTGCAACACAGACCAGGCTTGCGCTCTCGGTGCTGCAATGTGCGCTGCAACAGCTGCTGGTGCATATCCTTCAGTTGAGGCTGCACGCGACGCCATGAACTCTGGATTTGCTCATGAGTATCAGCCGATCGCTGAGAACGTGAAGATCTACGAGGATCTTTATCAGAATTATCTTGCACTCGGCGGTTTCGTTGAGTCACAGGTTAAATAATTGACTATGAACAAAATCTTCAAGACAATTGCAGGGGCAGCTATGGCTGTCCTCTGCTTTACTGCCTGCTCTAATGAGCCAGTAAAGACCCTTTCAGGACTCGATCCTCAGGCATTCGTAGGTGAGAAGAACGGAAAGGCGACAGCACTCTACACATTGACAAATGCCAATGGAATGGAGGTATGTATCACAAACTTCGGCGGACGTCTCGTTTCTGTGATGGTTCCGGACAAGGACGGCAATATGGTTGACGTCATCCTCGGTTTCGACAACATCAACGACTACATGACTAAGCCAAGCGACTTCGGTGCTTCTATCGGACGTTATGCAAACCGTATCGGTGGTGCGACATTCGAGCTCGACGGCCAGACAATCTCTCTCAACAAGAACGATGGCGAGAACTGTCTCCACGGCGGTGCAGAGGGCTGGCAGTATCAGGTTTATGATGCAGAGCAGGTTGATGCTCAGACTCTTAAGCTTACAATGGTTGATCCTGACGGTCACATGGGATTCCCTGGCACAGTTACAGCTGTAGTCACTTACAAGCTTACTGACGACAATGCCATCGACATCACATACGAGGGTACTACAGACAAGCCGACTGTGCTCAGCATGACTAACCATGCTTACTTCAACCTTTCTGGAAACCATGCAGCAGAGGGTACAGATCAGATTCTTTATGTGAACGCTGATACCTTTACACCTGCAAACGAGAACCTTATCCCGACCGGCGAAATGCGTCCAGTAGAGGGTACTCCGTTCGATTTCCGCACTCCTAAGGCAATCGGTCAGGACATCAACCAGGACTACGACCAGCTCGTACTCGGAAACGGTTACGACCACAACTGGGTGCTCAACACCGCTGGTGACATCACCAAGCTTGCATTGAGCGTTTACTCTCCGGTTACAGGTATCCTCCTCGAGGAGTACACAGACCAGCCTGGCGTACAGGTTTACACAGGTAACTTCCTTACAGGAATGGTTGCCGGAAAGCATGGTATCAAGTATCCGAAGAGAGCTTCTGTCTGCATCGAGACTCAGCTCTTCCCTGATTCTCCAAACAGACCGGAGTGGCCTACAGCAACTCTTCGTCCGGGCGAGACCTACACTCACCGCTGCATCTACAAGTTCAGCGTGAAGTAATACGGGATATAAGATCTGTATAGATGAAATGCGTGCTTCCAACGGGGTACGCATTTTTTTATGCTATGCAACTATCAGGAGGCATTATGCATCTATATGAAATGATATTGATGAGATCGGATATGAAAAAGGTCATTATGATTGTCCTTGTCATGAGCATGGTATTGACAGCAGCGGCGCAGAGTGCTTTGAAGCCTGAATTCACATTAAGGGCAAATGTGATGATGTTGGAAGGAACGGTCAATCTGACCGGTGGCGTCCGTATGAACAACAATGTTTTCGGAGCTGGTGCCGGATGGGGGCAGCGCTTTTTTATTTTTGGTCCGTTAGAGCGTCCAATCGCTCAACGCTATTCTGTCTTCCTTTACCACAGATATTACTTCCCGCTCGGACAGAAGCAGCGTTGGTCTCTGTATAGCGATATCATTGGTGGAGGAATGCATATATACGAGATGAGCGAAAGTTTTGTCCCGGCAGAGAATAAGGTGAAACCGGGTGACTGGCTCTGGTACTTCTCATGGCAGCCGGGCTTCACTGTCCGGATGTGGGGTAAATCCAACTTCTTCTTCGGCCCGAGCATCGGCCCTACCTTCGGTTTCCATGCAGGAATTACGTTATGATCATTGTTTAAGAAACCCTTTTCCGACCCATCTGAAGCTGTTCCAGCGGCGGAGGAAGATGAAGCCGCGGATGTTCTCGTCGAGGGCGAAGACGGCCCACATGGCAACGAGTCCCCATCCAAGGCTGATGCCGAGGACGTAACTGCCGACAACCTGCACACCCCACATCACGACGATTCCTACCAGCACCGGATAGTAGATGTCTCCGGCGCTTCTTAAAGCATTCACACCGAAGAAATTGAGGGCGCGTCCGTTTTCAAGCAGGACCTCCACCCATAGGATGGAGGCTCCTGTAGCTAAGATCCATGGGTCGGAAGTCAACAGGCTCAGGATATGTTTTCCGAATATAGCTGTAAGGAGCGAAAGACTCACGGACGTGGCTGCGCCGAGCCTCATGACCCTCTTTCCTATAGTATAGGCAGCCTTTATCTTCTTCATTCCTACGAGATGCCCGATCAGAATCGCGCCTCCCTGAGCCATTGCAAGTGCGAAGATGTATGTGAACATCACGATATTGGTCACATAGCTCCTTGTCGCAAGAGCCTGGTTGCTGATCATGTTGATGAAGTATGTTATCACGACCTGCGAGAGGCTGTAGGACATATGCTCGCCGGCAGACGGGATGCCGATCTTCAGGAGATTCTTCAGTTCGATCCATGGGAATGGAGTAAACAGTTCCTTCGGGAATGACGGTATATGCTTCCTGAATAATACCACGAAGAGTATGACCACGGAAACGAAACGGCAGAATGAGGTAGAGATTGCGGCTCCTTCGACGCCGAGGGCAGGCATTCCGAACTTACCGAAGATGAGGGTGTAGTTTCCGATGATGTTGAGGATATTGACCACTACGGATGCATACATCGGGTATTTCGCCTTGTCCGCGCTCCGAAGGGAGGCCGACAGCGAAAGCGACAGGGCCTGGAAGAATGCGAATCCTCCCACTATCTTCATATATGGAAGTCCATAGGCCATGAGGTCCGGCCTCAGGCCCATCATCAGAAGCAGATCTTCTGCAAAGAACAGCAGGCCGCAGCTTATCACCACTCCGGAAATCAGATTGAATATCAGTGAGATACCCACAACCTGTATCACCTTGTCCCTTCTTCCTGCTCCGATATATTGCGAACATAATATAGACGTTCCGAGGGAAATGACCTCGAAAAGCAGGAAGACCAGATTCATCAGCTGGTTCACGACACCGACCGCCGCGACGCTGTTGTCCGAATGGCGGCTCAGCATGAACGTATCTACCGCACCCAGCATCATCACGAGCAGGGTCTCGATGAAAATGGGGCCGGCCAGAGAGGCCAGCTGGCGGCTTAATTTACCGTATCTCATACACTACACTGACTGAAAACGGCCGCAAAGATAGCAAAAGTTTAATCTTCCGGAACAGCCAATACGGCATTTAGTGCCTTGTGCGGGGTGTAGTCCCTGTTCCAAAGGAGAGGGTAATTGGTTCTGCCAGGTACAGGATAGCCGTTTTTCCATGATGAATCATCTGTGAGTCCCCAAAGGGTTACGCGGTCGATCTTGTCGCGCTTGTTGTAGAATATGCGGAAGAGTTCCTCATACCTGTCGGCCAGCTGCTGCTCGACTTCCGCAGGAAGCCCCTCCTTGTATGGGTCGAGATACTCCTCGAATTCTTCATGCTGATAGAGCGGGTCGGTCAGCGACTGTCCGATGACCTGTCCCTCTCTTGTTATCGGGAGCACATCTACGTCCAGCTCCGTGATCATGACCTTTACGCCGAGGGAGTGCAGGGTGTCGATGGCATGCTCGATATATTCTGTCTTGGGATAATTCAGCCCCCAATGTGCCTGGATGCCGACTCCGTCGATCCTGATACCTTCTTCCTGAAGCTTCCTGACCATGGTCACGATGCCGTCGACATGGGCCGGTCTCCATACGTTGAAGTCATTGTAGTAAAGCTCAGCGTCCGGCGCGTATCTGTCGGCGAATATAAATGCGTTCCTTACGACTTCATATCCGTCTCCTCCGAATGCCTTCACCCAACCCTTGTTGCGGTATTCCCCGAACTCGCCGATAATCTCGTTGACGACATCCCAAGCATCGATCCTGCCTGCATATCTGCCGGCTACAGTTTCGATGTGGGCCCTCATGGTCTCGATCAGTTCTTCGCGAGACTTGGGGCTTCCGTCTTCGTTCTTCCAATAGAAAGCAGGCGTTTGGTTGTGCCATACGAGGGTGTGTCCGAGCATCCACATTCCGTTGTCCTCGCCGAACTTCACGAATTCATCCGCATCCTCGAATGTCCACACTCCAGGTCTCGGCTGCACGGCCTCAGGCTTCAGACAGTTCTCTGGAGAAATGGCGTTGAAATGCTCCAGAATAAGGCTGGTGGCCTGTCCCAGAAGGCCTCCGGTGTGAAGAGGATTCACAGCACAGCCGATCATGAAACTGTCGGAATAGGCCTTCTTCAGAGTTGTTTCTGAAGTATTGTCAGTACTGGATGCTGTCAGAAGCAAGACGCTGGGCAGGATTAAGGATCTGAAGAAGTTTTTCATAGGCTAAGTGTTATTTCAGTGTTTCTGCAAGTTTTTCGGCGAGGGCGATGAATGCCAGCCCGTCCGGACGGCTGGAGAGTGCGGCTGGTTCGCCGTTGTCTCCGCCTTCGCGTATGCTCTGGACGATAGGGATCTGACCGAGAAGCGGTATCTGATATTTCTCCGCCATGCGTAGTCTGCCCCCCTGTCCGAAGATGTAGTATCTTTCGTCAGGATGCTCGGCAGGAGTGAACCATGCCATGTTCTCGACAAGGCCGAAGATCGGCTTCTTCACGCTCTCGTTGCGGAACATGTTGACTCCTTTCTCGACGTCGGCGAGTGCCACATCCTGCGGTGTGCTGACGATGACAGCTCCCTCAAGAGGGATGTCATGCACGAGGCTGATGTGGATATCGCCCGTTCCCGGAGGCATATCGATAAGGAGGAAGTCAAGCTCACCCCAACGCACCTGCAGAATCATCTGTTTCAACGCGTTGCATGCCATCGGGCCTCTCCAGATAAGGGCCTGCTCCGGCTTTGCGAAATAGCCGATTGACATCCACTTCACGCCGTATTTTTCAAGTGGCATGATGACTTCCTTTTCGCCTTCCTGGAATGCGTCCGGCATTTCAGCTTCCGTAGCTGTCATCTTCGGAACAGAAGGGCCGTAGACATCAGCATCGGCAAGGCCGACCTTGTATCCGAGACGTGCGAGCGCGACAGCGAGGTTGACCGATACGGTCGACTTTCCTACGCCGCCTTTGCCTGAAGCAATGCCGATGACGTGCTTTACGTTTTCAAGTTCCTCAAATCCGAGATCCAATCCAGGCTTCTTCTTTGGAGCTTCATTTCTGATGACGGTCTTCACTTCGACCTGTGTGCCGGGACCGGCGTGGCGGATGATGGTGGCTTTGGTGCTGCCGATAAGGTATTCCGCCAGAGGATCGCGGTGCTTTTCGAAAGCGAGGGTGACGGCCACTTTGCCGTCGACAATCTCTATGTTTTCAATCATTCCCAGCTCAGCGATGTTCTTGTCGCCTTTCGCCGGGTGCTCCACTTCCCGGAGCCATTCCTTTATTTCTGTTGTATTCATATCTGTTTATGCCCATTTCCATCAGCGGGGGCTGGGGTAGAAAACTAAATCCCTCCCACTCCTTCGGAGCGGGCCCCTCCCGTTCACGAGGGCCACGGGCGGCCACGGTTTTCTACCCCAGCCCCCGCTGATGGAAAGTGATGATTATCTTACCAAATCCATTTCGTCGATCAGCCAGCCTGCTCCACCGAACTTGTCTACTATGAAGAGGACGTAGCGGATGTCCACGTTGATACATCTCTGGAGATCAGGCTCGAACATCACGTCGCTGCTCATCGACTCCCAGTTTCCGTCGAATGCAAGACCGATGAGCTCGCCGCGACCGTTCATGATCGGGCTTCCCGAGTTGCCTCCGGTAATGTCGTTGTTGCTGAGGAAGCATGTCACCATCTTTCCGTCGGCAGTACCGTACTGACCATAGTCCTGGTTTTTCCAGAGTTCCTTAAGCTTCTCTGGCACAACGAATTCCCAATTATCAGGATCTTCTTTCTCCATCACTCCGTCGAGGGTGGTGTAGTGCTTGTATACAACGGCGTCCTTAGGTGAGTAACCCTTTACGGTTCCGTAGGTATATCGCATGGTAAAGTTTGCATCCGGATACGAAGGTTCTCCGTCCTTCCACTCCAGAAGTCCTGCCGTATAAGTCTGACGTGCCTTCTCGAGGTCCTGTGCGGACTTCATCGCGAGCATCTGGGCACCGAGACATTCATTATAGATGGACATGCCGACCTTCACTGCAGGGTCGTCGAGAACGGTAGCGCCTTTCTGATCGATTGCAGCCTTCAGGCTTTCTGCTGAAGTGAACGCGCTGTGATCGAAAAGGCAGTCCACGAACGAATTGATATCCATTGTCGCGAAGTCTTCCGGAAGATTCTTGAGATGGTTTTCCGGTGCGGCGATGTCGCGATAGTGCTTCAAGAGGGCCTTTGCAACCTTGCGGTCTGTTCCAACAGAGTAGTCACCATACTGGCCGGCAATTGCTTCATATGCGGCGTTAAGTGCACTTAAGGTGTCCTTGCCGTTGCGTATCTCTCTGCTGGCTAGGATGTTGAGTGTCAGGCCGAAGTTGGTGAGCTCGATCTTGTAGACGGTTTCGAATGCTTTCGTGAAAGCATTGTTGGCATCGCGGCCAGACTCGATGCCGTTGGCGAGGTCAACGAGGGCGGTGCCGTATTTTTCAGTGCGCTTCTTGTTGGCGTTCACCCACTTGGTGAACTCTGCCTCTTCCTGCTCTGCGCGACCGATTATGTCGAGCTTGTCGAATGCGAGCTTCATTCCCTGCCATTTCTTCCAACCGTTTGATGATCCTGAGTATTTGCTTGCATATTGGATCTTCACTTTAGGGTCGGCGAGCATGTCCTCAAGCATTACATCCTGGCGGATGGTGCGTGCAGCGATGCGGATGTCGTTCTGCTCGATCTGGAACTTGAGCTCAGGGGAGGTCTGGAAACGGGTCGTGCGTCCGGGATATCCCATTATCATAGTGTAATCCCCTTCCTGAACGCCTGCGAGAGAAATCTTGAGGTGGTTCTTCGCTTTCAGCGGAACGTTCTCAGGAGAGTAGTCTGCAGGATTGTTGTCCTTGTCAGCGTATACGCGGAACATTGAGAAGTCGCCGGTGTGGCGGGGCCACATCCAGTTGTCTGTGTCAGCGCCGAATTTTCCGATAGATGATGGCGGTGCTCCGACGAAACGCACGTCGCGGTATACCTTATATACAATAAGATAGTACACGTTGTCGTTGTAGAATGGAGTTATGGTGACTGTGCAGTGCGGGTTGTTGGCCTCCGCTTCTGTCACGAGGGCTTCTGCTGCGGCTTCTTTTGCTTCGGCAACAAGTTTGTCGATGTCCTCAGCGCCCTTGTTCTCCTTGCGCGCCTTCTTTTCTGCCTTGTCAAGAAGAGGGGTTATATCCTGCATATATTCAAGGAATGTTACAGTCAGCCCTTCGCATGGAAGCTCTTCACTGCGGTTCATCGCCCAATATCCGTCCTTGAGATAGTCGTGTTCCACGGTACTGAGTTTCTGGATATTTCCATAACCGCAGTGGTGGTTTGTGACGAGAAGGCCTTCAGATGAAATGATTTCTCCGGTACAGCCGCCGCCGAACTGGACTATGGCATCCTTGATTGAGCTGTTGTTGATGTCATAGATCTGTTGAGGGGTAAGCTCGCAGCCGAGGTCCTTCATGGCCTTTGCATTCATCTTCTGAAGGAGCGGCAGCATCCACATTCCTTCGTCGGCCCTGATGCTGCCGGCAAATACTGCCGCTGCAGCCAAAAAGCATAAAATCTTTTTCATAATATTATAGTTCAGTCTTTATTTTAAAATAATGTTGGCTCCAACTCCTTGAGGTGGAAGCTTTTACGATGGTGTGGCGTATAGCCGTGGGCGATTATGGCGTCTACATGTTCCCTTGTCGGATATCCCATATTCCGCTCCCATCCGTATTGAGGAAACTCCATCGCAAGCTTACGCATGTATTCGTCCCTGTATGTCTTTGCCAGAACCGAGGCGGCGGCGATGGATGCGAACTTTGCGTCGCCCTTGACGATGCATTGGTATGCATATCCGTCGAAAGGCTTGAACCGGTTTCCGTCTATCAGAAGGAAGTCCGGCTTGACGGACAGTCTGCGTACAGCTCTCTGCATGCCGGTTATGGATGCATTCAATATGTTGATCGTGTCAATTTCTTCTGCGCTTACCTCTTCGACCGCCCATGCCAAAGCCTCCTGCTCGATTATCGGGCGGAGTGTTTCGCGTGCCTTTTCTGTCATCTTCTTGGAATCGTTCAGCAGCGGATGGTGGAAGTCTTTCGGAAGAATGACTGCAGCCGCGAAGACCGGGCCGGCGAGCGGACCTCTTCCGGCTTCGTCGCAACCGGCCTCGACCAGGTCTGCATTAAGGTAATTTAAAAGATGCGGTTCATTGTGCATTCTGCAAAAATACACAATCTATTCAACCTCGCCAAGCTTTTTACGGAGCATCGAGATAATTTCATCTTTTGTACGGATGGTTTCTGCGTGTGATGAGACGAGTTTTTCAAGATCTTCTATCCTTTTTTCCAGAACGGAAATCCGACTTGTGTAATCTTTTCTTACGTCTTCGAGCGCCGGGCCGCTCAATTGTGCCGGGCGATAGCCGAGGACCAGCTCTTCAGTACTGATCTCGAATAGATCCGCGACTTTCTGGAGATTGTAGTTTACGACAGCAGTCTCCCCCTTTTCAAAGTCGCGGTATGAAGAAAGGGACATTCCTAGCCTGAGGGCCGTCTCTCCTTGTGTCAGCTTACGCGACTCTCTTGTCTTGCGAATGTTCTGCTTTATGGATGAATTGTCCATGATCCGGTAATATGTTCTGTCCGATTGACAAAAATATAGTGAAAGAGTATGTCGGGTAAACCGGAAATTCCGGTGAATGTGTGGAAAATCCGACGATTTGATCATAAAAAAAGTGACATTCTTATAAAAAAAAGAAAAAACTGCCGGGAATTCCGGTGATTTCGTCACAAATGTTTGGATTTTCCGGCACAACAGAGCAGTTTTGCCAGAAAAAAAAGACAGATGGAAACACTATTGGAAAAAGACTACATCCGTTTTTGCAGGATGATGATGGAGATGAATGAGCAGGGTGACCGGCCCGTAGATTCTGAAAGTCTGTACCTTGAATTTAAATCTGGTGAAACCGGGCTTGAAAACCTGCTTTATGAGAGGCTGGGCATGTCTGTAGAAGAAGTTCTGGAATGCTTTGGAATGTCTCGCTCTAATATTTGATATGAAATAAGTGTCCTGTTCTGTTGGTATTGCGGTATTATTTTATTAGATTTGCGAGGATGTGTCTTAAGTGACACTGAACGATCATAATTATAAACACAATAACACAAGAACTGATGAAAGCTTATTCAACTCAAAACATCCGCAATGTGGTTCTGCTTGGTAGCACCAAGTCAGGTAAGACCACGTTATCTGAAGCGATGCTTTACGAAGGTAAGGTGATTGACAGAAGAGGAACCGTAGAGGCAAAGAACACCGTATCAGACAACTCTGAGATCGAGCAGATGAACCAGAGGTCAATCTATGCGACTCCGCTTTATGCCGAGTTCATGGATACGAAATTCAATATCATCGACACTCCGGGTGCAGATGACTTCGTCGGTGGAGCAGTGTCTGCATTCAAGGTATGCGACACAGGAATCCTCGTTGTCAATGCGCAGCAGGGAGTCGAGGTCGGAACACAGATCTTCTCGCGTTATGCGAAGGAGTACAAGATTCCTCTTATCGTCGCTGTAAACCAGCTTGATGGCGAGAAGGCAAACTGGGAAGGCACCATCGAGTCAATGAAAGAGGCTTTCGGCAACAAGCCTGTTGTCGTTCAGTACCCTATAAATGCAGGTCCTGAATTTGACGGTTTCATCGACGTCCTCAAGATGAAGTACTATCGCTTCGCTGGCGATACAGGAAAGCGTGAGGATCTTGAGATTCCGGCAGAGCATGTTGAAGAAGCAGAGGAACTCAGAAACGAACTCATCGAGCGTGCTGCCGAATATGATGATACCCTCATGGAGACTTTCTTCGAGCAGGGAGTTCTTTCAGAGGATGAGATCAGAAAGGGTCTTGGAATCGGTATCCGCCAGGGTGATGTGATGCCTATATTCTGCCTTTCTGCAAAGAAGGACATCGGTGTAAAGCGTCTCATGGAGTTCACTATCCGTACAGCGGCTTCTCCAGCTGAGCGTATCGGTGTGACAAAGGACGGAAGAGAGATCGAGTGCAAGCAGGAGGCTCCTGTATCACTCTTTATCTATAAGACGGCTGTAGAGCAGCACCTCGGAGAGGTTGCATATTTCAAGGTGATGTCAGGTGAGCTTACTGAAGGAGCTGACCTTGAAAACCCTGAAACAGGTGACAAGGAAAGGATTACTGCAATCTACGCGGTAGCCGGAAAGAAGAAGGAGAAGGTTACAGAGCTTCGTGCCGGTGATATCGGATGTACAGTCAAGCTTCGTGCAGCCAAGACTAACGTGACTCTCTGTACTCCAGGCACAGACATCGCTTATCTCGACATCAAGTTCCCTCACTATAAGTATCGTTGCGCAGTGAAGGCTAAGGATGCGAAGGATGAGGAAAAGGTAAGTGAGGCAATGGCCAAGATCGCTGCTGAGGATCCTACATACATCATCGAGTATCACAAGGAGATGAAGCAGACCATCCTCAAGGGTCAGGGCGAGCAGCATGTGAACACTCTCAAGTGGAGACTTCAGAACGAGAACAAGCTCGAGATCGAGTTCTCGGCTCCTAAGATCTCTTACCGCGAGACAATCACCAAGGTAGCATGTGCAGACTATCGTCATAAGAAGCAGTCAGGTGGAGCCGGCCAGTTCGGAGAGGTTCACCTCCTTATTGCTCCTTACCAGGAGGGCGTTGATCCGGGCAACCGTTTCAAGGTAGACGGAAAGGAAGTCGTTCTCAACATCAAGGGCAAGGAGGAGTATGACCTTCCATGGGGCGGTAAGCTCGAGTACTACAACTGCGTTGTCGGAGGTGCTATCGACGCACGCTTCATGCCTGCGATCCTCAAGGGTATCAACGAGAAGATGAGCGAGGGTCCTCTTACAGGTTCGCTTGCACGTGATATCCGCGTTTATGTTTACGACGGTAAGATGCATCCGGTAGACTCAAATGAAATCTCATTCGTGCTCGCGTCACGTAATGCTTTCAAGGAGGCATTCCGTATCGCTGGTCCGAAGATCATGGAGCCTATCTACAATGTAGAGGTTCTTACTCCATCTGATTACATGGGTGCTTGTATGTCTGATCTCCAGAACCGCCGTGCCCTCATTGAGGGAATGGGCGAGGACAAGGGCTTCAGCACGATCAAGGCAAGAGTTCCGCTTGCAGAGCTCTACCGCTACTCGACAACTCTCAGCTCCCTCACATCAGGTAGCGCTACATTTACAATGGACTTCGCTGACTACCAGCCGGTTCCAGGTGATGTACAGGAGAAGCTCCTGAAGGCATACCTCGAGGAAGAGAAGGAAGACTAATTTATATCTCATATGCAGAAGAGGCGGTCCGATTGGATCGCCTCTTCTATGTACGCCCATTTCAGAATCATCTGATGAAATTGGTCATGACGGGTTTTTCCTTGACGGGGTCCGGGATACCGGCGGCTCGTCCGGCCTCAATGCATTTGAGCAGCCAGGCCATATTGCGGCCGAGCTCGCGCATCACCTGCATACCCTCTTCGTCCTGACGCACCTGCTCAGGGGTGTTTCCGTGTACCATGTTCCAGTATTTCGATGAAACTACGGGCATTGACGAGATTGTGAAGTATTTGTTTATCTGGTCGAATGCCGCTGTTGTGCCGCCTCTGCGGGCGCTTACGATGCCCGCTGCCGGCTTATAGCGGTAGACGGCACCCTTGCCGTAGAACGCTCGGTCCATGAACGATGTCAATGCTCCTGAAAGCGCAGCATAATGTACCGGGCTGCCGAAGATGAATCCGTCAGCTTCCTTTGCCTTTTCAATGAACTCATTGACAATATCATTGATGACGCAGAGGCCGCTTGGCTTTTCGCCGTCCGGTCCTCTTCTGCAGCATGCGCCGCATCCGAGGCAACCTGAAATCGGCTTGGTTCCGAGCCAGAAGATTTCAGTCTCGACTCCTGCAGCGTTGAGTTCCTTTTCCACCTCTGTAAGAGCGGTGTAAGTGCATCCCTCCTTGTGAGGGCTTCCGTTTACCAGGATTACTTTCATGTTTTCTACCTTATTACTTTATTTGACATTTCTTAATCAGTCTCTTTATTCCGTGACGTGCATGAATATAAATAGATTTCATGCGTCTTCAAAGATAGTGAGATGGGATTGATATGCCAAATTTCTGTGATTTTTTGTACATTTGGACGTGATGTTCATTTGAATTCAGTGATTATGATAGAGGAAATGCTGCTGCCGCTGGTGTCGGTACGATTTGCGACAGAACCGAAATACCGCGAAGGACATATAAGGATCATCAATGCCTTGCCGGGCAGGAGAATCCTGGGGCTGCATGTGCCTGACATGAAGAAGGTGGCCAAGGAACTGGCGCGGAGGGATGATGCCATCGATATCATTCGTGGATTCGAGCAGGAGGCGGCCGTGGAGGCTTGTTCGGAATATGGCAGCCGGTTGGCCTATGAGGAAACCGTCATATGGGGATTGATGATAAATGCGATGAAGGTTCCATGGGAACAGAGGGCGGAGATGCTCCGGGAGTTTGTGCCGGTCCTGGACAATTGGGCGGTCTGCGATACGTTCTGCTGCAATGCGAAATGGAAATGCGACCGCAAAGAATTATGGGACTTTCTGCTGCCGTACTGGAAGTCCCACAAAGAGTTCGAGGTCCGCTTTGCCATTGTCATGTCGATGGTGCATTTTCTTGACACTGAATGGTTTTCTGTTGTGTGCGGAAAGCTTGACGGATTGAGTTTCGATAAGATATGCTCATTGTATCGTAAGGCGGACAAAGCGGATAAAGGCACATATGGACAAGGTACGGTTATCGGCGAAAGTCCGTATTATGTCCGCATGGCCGTAGCATGGCTGCTGGCGACATCATTGGCAAAGCTTCCGGATGAGACCCGCGCATATGTGAATGCATCCCGCCTGCCGGAAGATGTGAAGCGCCTTTATGCCCGCAAGGCCCGTGAATCATTCCGCACCCGCACCGTCAGTCCGTTCTGATTCGTGACGGTTAGCACATGCCTTTAAGTCCAGAAGAGTCTGACACGGATTTACAAAAAAGAATACGTCCTGCAACATTTTAGGGTATTGCGCTGTCTAATATATGAAACCGCTTGAGAGTGCGGCAGAATGAAGTTTAATTTAAAGTTGTTGATGTATGGAAATAGATTTCTTGCTGATACCAATATGTATCTGTGTTGTGCTGCCGGTGATGGTTGTATGGCTTGTCACTCGTGCAAGAATAAAGAAGAACGAACAGAAGATGGCTGTGCTGATGAAGGCTATCGAGAATGGCGTGGATATCGATCCTGAGCTGTTGATCAGCGAGACAGAAAGCAGCAGGAATACGAAAATGAGGCTCATAAAGAAGCTGACCACAGGCATTGTATGCTCAATGATAGGCGTGGTATTGCTTGTCTGTCCTTCGATTGATGCTTTTGAGGGCGTTGCCGGACTGGAGATGCTTTATATCATCGGAGGGGTAATGGTTGCGATGGGAGTTGCCTATATGGTAGCATTCTTTGTCGGCAGAAAATATCTGGCACCGGAGATTGAGGCGGAAGAAAGGAAGTTCAAGGAATAGCTGCAACCGGAAAAGCGCAGAGTGTCATGAGATAGGTTAGTAGATGACCAGACAGCAGTTCATAGAGTTGATAGCAGCCGGGCAGGAGTCTTTGAGGAGATTCCTGCGAGGTCTGTGTGGAGGGGATGGCTTCAGGGCGGATGATATAGCTCAGGAGGCACTGCTGAAGGCATACCTGTCTTATGAACGTTTTGAAGGGCGTTCACGGTTTTCGACATGGCTGTTCAGGATTGCATACAACTGCTGGCATGACCATATGAAGAGGTCCGGAAAGGAAAGCGGGTGGATTTCGCTTGAGGAACCGGATTCCTGTCCGGTCGCGAAGATTGAGGATGATGGGGCGGAGACCGACAGGAAATATGAGCATCAGCAGCTGTATCTGGCTATAAGGAATCTGAAGGCACATGAGCAGGCTGTGATCCTCCTTTTCTACATGGAGGAGAAATCAATCAAGGAGATAATGGATATCATGGAAATGCCTTCTGGCACGGTAAGGTCATGTCTCACACGTGGCAGACAGCATCTGAAACAATATCTGGAAAATGGCAACTGAAAAAGATATAAAGAAATTCATGCAGGATCATAAGATTCCTGTACCGAAGGACGGCAGGTTCATGGACGAGCTTGTCAGGCAGATCGATCTTCTGCCGGTTCCGTCTTCTCTGAGCGGCCGCGATGAGGAAAAGTTGAATGAAAGCCTGCGCATTGCCGGACTTATCCGCACGGCCTTCAGAAAACGTTACCGCCGTCAGGCGCTTGCAGTTCTGATCGCTGATATTGTCATATGTTCAGTCATATGCCTGGTTGGATATCTTGTGCTCACTCCGCAGGTGACAGCGACTCCTGTATTACAGTTCATATCTACGTGGCGCTATCTGTTCATCGGTATAATCAATGTCGGTATGTTGTTCTTTTTGTGTCGGGATGCGTGGCGTGCAACTGTTTGATATTCAGAAACATATAAGAACTGCGTGCTGCCAGAAGGGAGCACGCAGTTCATGTAATGAGCTTGTAGATAGCTGATTATGGGTTGCGTTTTAGGCGAGTTTCAGGGTCAGGGCGATGAAGTCCTCGACGCTGAGGCGTTCGGGACGGAGCTCGAAGACAGGGTCGGCCACGAATTCTGCGAGCTGTTCTTCTGACCATCCGCAGCGGTCGGCCTTGGCGCGGATGAGCGGCTTAAGGGAGTTGCGCAGGGTCTTGCGGCGCTGGTTGAATCCTGTCTTTACGACGGTCTTGAACAGGGCTTCGTCGCAGCCGAGTTCCTTGCGATTGTTGCGCACCAGTCTGATGACTGCAGATTTTACCTTCGGAGGAGGGTTGAAAGCACCTTCGCCGACGGTGAAAAGGTATTCGATGTCATACCATGCCTGCAGAAGTACCGACAGGATTCCGTATGTCTTGGTTCCGGGTTTCTCTGCTATTCTTTCAGCCACTTCTTTCTGGATCATGCAGACAACCTGCGGAACCTGCTCCTTGTAGTCGAGAATCTTGAAGAATATCTGCGATGAAATATTGTAAGGGAAGTTTCCTATCACGCAGAACTTGTCGGTGAAGAATCTTTCCAGCTTGAGTTTCAGGAAGTCTGCCTCGATAAGCTTTCCGTTTACCTGTGGGAAATGTACCAGGAGGTAATCAACCGATTCTGTGTCGATTTCCACCATACGAAGGTCCACTTCCGGCCTCTGCAGGACATATTGCGTAAGTACTCCCATGCCAGGACCGACCTCGAGTGCCGGCATCGGGTTCTCTGCGTTGTAGACGGTGTCGATGCCAGGACAAGGTACGATAAGTGCATCTGCAATCCTTTGTGCAATGGACAGGTCTGTCAAAAAATGCTGGCCCAGGGCCTTCTTAGCTCTAACTTCCATAGTAACGACTTTGATCATGCAAAGATAAGAGATTATATAAAACAAAAAAAGTCGCCTTAGTAAAGGACGACCTGCATATAATTGTACCACGTCTGGTTATTCATAATTTAAGGCCGCATCTAAGCGACCTCTTTTGGAGCGGAAAACGAGACTCGAACTCGCGACCCCAACCTTGGCAAGGTTGTGCTCTACCAACTGAGCTATTTCCGCATTTGACCCGTACTTTTCGTTTGGGATTGCAAAGGTACGAAGATTTTTTAAACCTCCAAACTTTTTTGAGAAAAAATTACAAAAAATGCAAAAAACAGTAAATTTATGATAGAATATAGGGGTCCATTTGTTGGACCACTTCAACGAATTGTCAAAAATATGTACCTTTACATGATAATTGATAACACAAAATGACTATGAACAGAAAACAGTCTGCAGCAGTCGTACTGCTGCTCTGCCTCATGACCCTTGGTCTTTCGGCGCAGAACCGTTACAGGGCTCATGGAAATCCGATCTTCACGCATAAATACACCTGCGATCCTGCAGCGATGGTTCAGGGAGACACTCTGTGGCTCTTCACGGGACAGGATTGCGAAGGAAATCAGATGGGCTACCATCTGACTGACTGGTGTGCATTCTCAACAACAGACATGGTACACTGGACCGAGCATCCGACTCCTCTGAAGAGTACGGACTTCGCATGGAATGTCACAAATGATGCATGGGCGGCTCATGTCACTGAACGCAATGGAAAATACTATTATTATATAAGTACCAGCGGTGCCGGTATCGGAGTCGCTGTCGCAGACCGCCCGGAGGGCCCTTACAAGGATGCGCTCGGAAAGCCTCTTCTCACCAAAGAGGATTGCGAGGGTGCCGATCATGGCTGGGTCTGCATTGACCCTGCCGTTTTCATTGACGATGACGGACAGGCCTATATATTCTGGGGTAACAGATACTGCTACTATGCGAAGCTCAAGGAGAACATGATCGAGATCGATGGCGAGATCACCAAGCTTGAATTCGACCAGCGCTGGCCTTTTACCGAGGCGGCATGGGTGCACAAGGCAAACGGGAAGTATTATCTGACATATGCTACAGGATGGCCGGAGAAGATCGCCTATGCCATGGCAGACAGCATTGACGGACCGTGGGAGTTCAAGGGACTTCTTTCAGAGTGCGCGAGCAACTGCAACACGACGCATCCGGCAATCGTGGAACTTGGAGGCAAGACATATTTCTTCACGCACAACGGAACTCTTCCTGCCGGTACAAGCTATAGCCGTTCTGTCTGTGTCGAGGAACTCACATACAATGAAGATGGTACAATGAACAAGTGCGATATCACGACAGACGGCATAAACGGTGCGGTCAGCGCATGTGCGAACTGCGCCAAGACCTGTCCTCTGTCTGGTGATGACGCATATCTTTTCGTGTTCTTCAGTGATCCGACCCACAGCATCTTCATGGCGACAAGCTATGACGGCTATACCTTTGAGGCTGTCAACGGCGGCAAGCCGATTCTTCTCGGAAAGGACCTTGCAGAGCAGAAGGGAGTCCGCGATCCGCACATCAGCCGCGGACCTGACGGCGCGTTCTACCTCTGCATGACGGACCTGCATATCTTCGCTCAGCGTGAGGGTCTTCGCGAGACCGAGTGGGAGCGCGATGGAGCAAAGTACGGCTGGGGCAACAACCGCGGTCTCGTGCTGATGAAGTCTTATGACCTGGTGAACTGGACCCGCAGCAATGTCCGCATCGACAAGGCGTTCAAGAAAAAGTTCGGTGATATCGGCTGCGCATGGGCTCCTGAGACCGTATATGATCCGCAGAAGGACAAGATGATGATATATTTCACGATGCGTATCGGCAATGGTCCGAACAAGCTTTACTATGCATATACCGACAAGAACTTCACAAAGCTCGTGACAGAGCCGAAGCTCCTCTTCGAGCCGTCGGATCCGAGCATCACGGTTCTGGATGCAGACATCACTCAGCTTCCGGACGGACGTTTCTGCATGATGTATGTAGCGCATGACAACGGAATCGGCATCAAGATGGCGATTTCCGACAGGATAAACGGCGGCTATGAGTATAGCGACCGCTGGATTGATTACGAGGCGACAGCATGCGAGGCTCCGAATGTGTGGAAGAGGGGAGACAAGTGGGTGCTCATGTATGACATCTACGGCATAGATCCGCATAACTTCGGCTTCGTGGAGACCGAGGACTTTGAGACCTTCACCAGCCTCGGACGTTTCAATGAGGGATGCATGAAGGCTGTGAACTTCAATTCTCCTAAGCATGGAAGCGTGATCAGGATCTCAAAGGAGGAAGCTCGTAGACTTGAGGAGCACTACAAGTAAAAATACCAACAAATGGCGATGCCGGCATAGTACGTAAACCGGTAACTTTGCAGTACGTAAATGAAAAGGTTACTCACATACACGATGGTAATCATGGCTGCATTGGCGGTCCTGCCCTCGAAGGCGTATGCCCAGAGGGGCAGGACTGTCTCAGGTATCGTGAGGGAGGCCGGCACGCAGGAGCCGGTTATCGGAGCTGTGGTCCGTCTTGGAGAAGATTATCTCTGGACGACGACCGACGCAGATGGCCTGTTCTCGTTCGAAAAGGTACAAAGGGGCGACTATGTGATGGAGGTGTCATGTCTAGGCTATGTTACTGTAAGCCTTGAAGTCGATGCTTCGAAAAGTGTAGAAGGACTGACGGTTCTTTTACATGAGAATTCGCTGGCTTTGGAAGAGGTCGTGGTGACGGCACAGAAAGCCAAGGACGGGCTGAGTACCTCGCACAGTCTTGGCCGTGATGCTCTGAATCATCTTCAGCTGTCGAACATGACAGATGTGGCGGCTCTTCTTCCCGGAGGCAAGACCGTAAATCCTGACCTTACGTCTGAAAACACCTTCTCGCTCCGCGAGGGAGGTTCGACGGGAGGAAACGCTTCGTTCGGTACGGCCGTGGAAGTGGACGGCGTACGTTTGGGAAACAACGCATCTTTCGGTGAGATGGGCGGAGTCGACACGCGAAGCGTGGCAGTGGAGAACATCGAGTCGATCGAGGTCATCACCGGTGTACCGTCGGCCGAGTATGGCGACCTTAACAGCGGAATGGTAAAGATCAACACCCGCAAGGGACGCACGCCGGTCAATGTGACGTTTTCGGTAAACCCACGAACTTATCAGACATCTGTATCGAAAGGTATTGATCTTCAGGAAAATAATGGGGTGCTGAATCTCAGCGCAGAATGGGCAAGAGCGGTGAAGAAGCTGGAATCTCCGTATTCGTCATATACCCGCAGCGGCATCACCCTTGGATATAGCAACACTTTCGCAAAGGTGCTGCGTTTCGAGATCGGCTTCACCGGCAACATTGGAGGCATGGATACGAAGGATGATCCGGATGCCTTTACGGGCGAGTATCAGAAGGCCCGCGATAACGTTTTCCGCGGAAACACATCTCTGACCTGGCTTCTCAACAGGTCATGGATCACAAATCTGAAGTTTGATGCCTCGGTCAATTTCAATGACGATCTGTATCATTATCACAAGTTCGAGACATATGGTTCTCGTCAGCCTGCAGTTCATGCCGAGAAGGAGGGCTACTTCCTTGCTGACAGGCTTCCGCTGACCTTTTTCTCGGATCAGGTCACGGATTCGAAGGAACTTGACATCGCGGCCTCGCTGAAGTACAATTGGCACAAAAGGTGGGATGATGTCAGAAGCTCGCTGAAGGCAGGTGTGCAATGGAAGGCCAATGGAAATGTAGGACGCGGCGAATACTACAAGGATCCGTCTCTTGCAGCTAACGGCTACAGACCTAGACCGTATACTGATTATCCTTTCATGCATAATCTTTCCGCTTATATAGAGGAACATCTTGCTCTTCCTGTTGCTGGAACAAAGCTTGAACTGACGGCTGGTCTGCGTATGGAGAACGTTTTCATCAAGAATTCCCTGTACGAAAACAAATCGACCTTCTCTCCACGATTCAATGCCAAGTGGCAGCTGACTGATGGCCTTGCCATAAGAGGAGGCTGGGGTATCACGGAAAAGCTCCCGTCATACTATATCCTTTATCCTAAGCAGGAATATCGCGATATCCAGACCTTCGGTGTCTCACATGGCGAAAATACAAGTTATATATATTATACTCAACCATATACTGTCCGCTATAATCCTCAGTTACGCTGGCAGAGGAACAGCAATGCTGAAGCAGGAATCGATGCGGAGTTCTTAGGCTCAAAGGTTTCATTGGTCGGCTTCTATAACGTGACAATGGATCCGTACAATTTCCTTAATGTATACGACCCGTTCTCATACACGATGCTTCAGCGTCCGGAGGGATTCGAGATTCCTGCGGATGCCCAGATCAAGATAGACAACCAGACCGGAATGCTGTATGTCAGGGGTACACAGGGTGATTATTGGACGCCGATGGACGTCAAGGTCGAGGACAGGTCTTTCGCAAAGTCTAGCCAGCAGAACAATGGAGCGGACATCACCAGGGCCGGTGCCGAGCTGATAATAGAGCTGCCGGAGATAAAGCCTCTGCGTACAACACTTCGAATGGACGCCGCCTATACTTATACAAGCTATCTGAACGACCAGTTGTCGTATCATTACCAGGACGGGTGGTCACATACGAGTCTGCCGGACAGGTCGTATCAATATGTGGGAATCTATGCCAACGGTGGAAACACCACGGCTGTGGCAAACGGAAAGATCACGCACAATCTTGATGCGAATGTCACCGCCATCACCCATATCCCGCAGGTTCGTCTGATCATTACCTGCCGACTCGAGATATCTCTGTTGAGACGAAGCAGGAACCTTTCACGGTATCAGGGCGAGGATTATGCGTTCACGGTTACAGAAACGGGAAAACTTCCTACCGGGGGCAAGATCGGTGACGGTGATTCCTTTACGGCTGTCCGCCCTGTCGCTTACATGGATCTTGACGGAAATGTGCATCCGTTTACAGATGTTGAGGCCATCAATCCTGAATTCGCCAGCCTTATCCTCAAGTCTTCGAATGCTTATACGTTCGCTCTTGACGGGTACGGTCCTTACATGTCGGCGAACCTGAGCATTACGAAGGAGATAGGAGACCATGTGTCCCTTTCCTTTTTCGCAAACAACTTCACTAATTCGAGACCATACGTCAAGTCGATGGCTACTGGAGTGGGAGCAATATTCACTCCTGCATTTTATTACGGACTGACATGCAGACTGAAATTCTGACAATGAAAAGAACGATATACATATTGGCGGCATTGCTACTGGTGGCCGGATGTCTGGATATCAAAGAAGGGAATCCTTATGATCAGACTCTCAACCATCTGACGGTCAGTGCGGACTGGCCGGAAGATGACTTCTCGCGCGAAGGGGCTGATGTACTTGTTGAAGACATCAACACAAGCAGCAGCTATGCTGCTCTTACGGATGCGTCAGGTTCTGCTGTCTTTGCTTTGCCTAACGGTCTTTATCGCGTCAACCTCAGCGGACGCAATGGCTCGGATGTCTTCAATGCCGCAGCTGACAAGGTTGTCGTATCCGGTGAGGATGTGTCGCTCAAGCTGAGCCTTGCCGTATCGAAGGCAGGAACGCTAGTGATAAAGGAATTGTATTGCGGCGGCTGCAAGCGTCTCCCGCAGGAAGGCTACTATCAGGCGGACCAGTATATGATTCTGCACAATAATGATTACGATGTCCAGTATCTGGACGGGCTCTGCTTCGGCACCCTCTCTCCATATAACTCGAATGGAGCAAACCCTTGGGAGGAAAAGGACCCTGTGACAGGCGAAACAGTGTATCCGGAATTCATGCCGATAATACAGGCTGTTTGGAAATTCCCCGGAGATGGCGATGATTTTCCTCTTCAGCCTGGCGAAGACGCTGTGATATGTCTCAGAGGTGCCATTGACCATGCGGCACAGTTCCCGCTTTCTGTAAATCTTAACAAGCCGGGATATTTCGTCTGCTACAACAATACCTATTTCCCGAACACGAATTATCATCCTGCTCCGGGAGACCAGATTTCGCAGGACAGATATATAGACGTAGTGATAAAGACCGGCAAAGCTAATGCATACACCTTGTCTTTGAGTTCTCCGACCATGGTTCTTTTCCGTGCGGAGGGCGTGACCATCGAGGATTTCGTCCGTCAGGAGGATAGCATTACTCCGGTACCGGGAAGTTCTTCAGACAATGTCGTCAAGATTCCTTATGAATGGGTGGTGGATGCCGTTGAAGTCTTCAACGGCACATCGTCGACAAATACGAAGAGACTGGCACCTTCGGCAGATGCCGGATATGTCACTCTTTCCGACATATACCTTGGACATACGTTGATGCGCAAGGTGGACGAGTCGCAGTCCGCGGCATCAGGATATGAGGTCCTTATGGATACCAACAATTCCATGAACGATTTCTACGAACGCGAAAAACAGTCATTGCATGAATAAGTTGAGATACATAATTGTCCTATGCGTCGTGCTTGGCTGTGCATCCGGGCTTTCCGCTCAGACTTTCGAAAGTGTGTACAGGAGGAATCTCTGGAACGGCTCGTCAAATGTAGCGGGAATAAGGCAGGATACGGTTTCCCGATCATTTGCAGAACTTCATGGAGGATATGAAGCCGGAGAGTTCCGTGATTCATGGCAGGCTCGTAAAAGCTGGCATGCGGGAGCAGTAACCCGCAGCATCAGACATCTGGACAGAATCTCGCTTTCCGGTTCGTTCTCTTTCGACCAGACAGAGGGTTACGGCATGTGCGGATCCATGTTCATCAGTCCGGGATACTATCCTGTAGATGTGCTGGAGTTCACGCCTGGCCGCAAGACTTTGCAGACATATGCTTTTGACGGAGGGCTTGCATACGAAGTCAATGACGTCTGGACCATTGGCGCAAAGGCGGACTTTGAGTCGGCAAACATGGCCAAGCGCAAAGACCTGAGGCACATCAACTGGAAGCTTGACCTTACCCTTTCTCCGGGAGTGACAGCGCATGTCGGGGATTTTGTGCTGGGAGTTTCGGCTGTTTTCAGAAAGACATCAGAGACGATAAACGCAGTACAGATAGGTACGGCAGAGTCTTCATATCACGCTTTCTTCGACAAGGGACTGATGTATGGCATCGAGCAGGTATGGACGGGCAGTGGCGTCCATCTGAACGAGTCCGGTGTCAACAGACTTCCTGTCAAGGAGTTCCATTATGGAGGATCTGCCCAGATTCAGTACAAAGGGCTTTATGCTGACTTCGATTATATGCATGCAGGAGGTTCTGTTGGAGAAAAGGAGTATATCTGGTTCGGTTTCAAAGGGCCTCAATATGCGGCAGATGTCCGATATAAGATGGTGCGGCCTGCATCAGAGCATTATTTCAGGCTTCATTATAGTCATCGGGTGCAGGATATGGATGAACGGGTGTTGGAGAAAGTCAGCGGAAACGGAGTGACTACCGTGATTGACCACGGAGAAAACAGGATATATTCGCGTGAGATGATCGCGCTTTCGCCTGAGTATGAATATGTTGCTGAAATATTGGAACTTAAGGCCGTAGCCGGGTTGGAGTGGGAGAACGGAATGACTTCACAGGTATATCCTTACATATATACGCAGTCGCTGATGACGATGTATGCGGATACGGATGTGCTGCTGCATCTTGGAGACTTCGATTTAGGTGCCAAGCTCGGATATGCTTCTGGGAAGGTGTCCGAGACGGAAAGGACAGCCAGCAAAGACCAGCAGGTTCAGACCGTACCGTTCAGACTAAAGGAATGGTATGACGTGAGGATGGAGTATCGTACTGCGCCACGTATGTCAGCCGGACTGTCGCTCAGATACAATTTCTTGAATGGAATGTATGTCGAGGGGGCATGTGACTGGATGCATGGATTCGACCTGAAATATCTTGATGGCGCGAACCGCATCTGTACGGATCTCCGTGTCGGCTATACTTTTTGAAATAATCAATCAAAACATAGATACTATGAAACGTTTTTGGATCCTTGCCTTGGCGGCGGCTTCTCTTGCTGCCTGCCAGCAGAAAGAAGAGCCTGTGACTGCAGCTCCAGGTTCGGTGACGGTCGAGCCGATCATCACTAAGGCTACAGAAGTCAACTTCGAGAACGGTGACCTTATCGGCCTTACCATGAAGAAGGTGAATGACGCTGAAGACTATGCCACAAACGCGAAGCTTACATTCGCAGGTGATGTTTTCTCAGGCGACCTGAAGTGGTATGCCGACGCATACTCGGAGGCAGATGTGTATGCATATTATCCATATGAAGCGGAAGGCGTTCCTACGACATTCGCCGTTGAGACGGATCAGACTGCCGGCATCGGGGCATCAGACTTCATGGCTGCCTCAAAGAAAGGGGTGCTTCCGACTCTCGGTGCAATCACGATGGTATTCCAGCATCAGATGACAAAGATCGCTGTCAGCGTAGACAACCAGACAGGATCTCCGGTGTCTGAAGTTCTTATTCAGAATACGGTTCCTGTTGCTACGGTAGATGTGGCAAACCTTGCTGTCGCGCCGTCTGATGGTGCGGAAGCCGCTGATATCAAGGCCTTTGAAGTGACGGATGACAAGGCTTATACCGCAATTGTGGTTCCTCAGACCGTTGCAATGAAGGTTTCCGTGGTTTTCGAAAACAAGAAGGTCATGACTCAGCCTCTCGCTTCCATGACATTGAAGCCGGGCGGACAGTATTCTGTTGAAGTAAGGGTGCTTGCAGACGACATGACGGTAAGCGCGACTGGAGAGATCCTGAACTGGACAGACGAAGGAAAGATTGCCTTTGAGGGCGAGAGCTCTGTGGGTGACAAGCCTGTGACCTTCACGGAGTATGACGGTTACTTCGAGTATGACGGGGTAGAGTACAAGACTGTCAAGCTTGATGACGGCAACACATGGATGGCAGAGAACCTGCGCTTCATTCCACGCGGAAGAACCGTTTCAAGTGATCCGACGGTTGATGCAGGCATCTGGTATCCGGCAGCAAATGCTGACAAGGTCGCCGACCCAGCCCTCGTCGAGACTCTTGGACTTCTTTATGACGCGGCGACAGCGTTCGGCGTATCAGAGATCACAGCAGCGAATGCTGCAACTTTCGAGGGTTGTCAGGGCATCTGCCCTAAGGGTTGGCATATCCCTACTGTAAAGGATATGACAGGTCTGGTAGGACATAGTGCGGATGCTTCACAGGTCAATCCAGAGGCTCCGTATTATGATTCGACGATCAAGGGAGCAAGCATTGCCGCCCTCGCAGAGGACGGATGGCCTTGGACCTTTGCAAGCTGCCGCAACAAGACAAATACTGCTGCAACGGGATCATATCTTGTGACCGCTTACGGCGACGTGTATGGCGTCATGTCATATGTGATCGGCTCATCTCTTGCGAAGGATCCGACTCTCAATGATGACGGAAGCCTCAAGAATGTGCAGTATCATTATTTAATGCCTCTCTACAATGCTTCAAGCGAGAAGGTATATGCTGCATTCGGCAACTTCCTTTCAGGAGCGTCGATCCGTTGCGTGAAGGACAAGGAGTGATCCTGTCTATTCTGTGACAGTGATCCAGTCGACCTGCATCCATCCGCTGTCGTTCTTTGAGGCGGTGCGGTTGCAGAAGAAGCCGAACTTCGCGCCGATCCATTTCCCGGCCTTCGCAGTGAATGCTTCTTCATGGATCTGTGTCCATTTCCTTCCGTCCTTGCTGTACCAGAAGGTTGCGGTCATGTCAGGCACGTTGTCTTCACGTACGCGTGGCTCGACCTTCAGGCGGAGGAAAGCGTCAGTGGCCTTATAGGCCAGCGGCGCTACAGGAGGTACGGTTGACGACATATATTTGTTGGAATAAGGTGTTTGGAGAGATTGAGAGTCCATCTTGATCTCTGCGAGCACCTTTTCTTCTGATCCTTTCAAGGCATTCCGGCATTCCACATACTGAAGAAGGACACCGTCAGCCGTATCTGTCATCTTCATGGCTGCGTAGTCCTGTCCCATCAGCACCAGACCGCACGACTCTCCCTTTTCCTTCAGCTGCGGATTCGGGATGAAGCGCACCTTGGCTGTGGCCGTGAAGCTGTCTGCCGGAGTCTTCTGCAGAAGGAGGTTCGGCGTGTCTCCCAGATTACGCCAGCCTTCTGTCTGGTCGACAGAATAGAGCCTTAGCGCACCGAGGCCGTTTGTATGGGTCTCCCTTGCTGCGGCATCGATGAAATACCAGTATGGAGACGGAACTCCGTGCCATTGCCATTGAAGACCGAGATCAAGGTTGCTGAATGTGTCGCTTTCCGCCGGCTGGAAAACGCCGCTTCCAGTCAGATCGGGCTTGCGGTACCGTTCCACGGGCTCTCCGACGCCGTCACCGTCCTTGTCATGGCCGATTACGGGCCATCCGTCTTCAGTCCATGTCATCGGCTGAAGATGTACGACGCGTCCGTACGCATCCTTGTCCTGGAAATGTATGAACCAGTGTTCGCCATTTGCCGTGTCTACCCAAGCGCCTTGATGGGGGCCGTTGGTTGCGGAACCTCCTTGCGCCATTACGACGCGTTCGTCATACGGCCCCCACGGGGAGTCCGCCCTCAGGGCTACCTGCCATCCGGTAGGCACGCCTCCCGCAGGAGAGAATATATAGTATTTCCCGTCTTTCTTGTAGAATTTTGTCCCTTCGATAGTCGGTTGGGTCTCATGTCCATCGTATACGATACGGCTGCGGCCGAGAAGATGTGTACCGTCGGGGGACATCGGGGCTACAAAAAGCACACTCTTTACGCCGGCACGGCTTCCGGCACATCCGTGCGACAGGTAGGCCTTGCCGTCTTCGTCCCACAGCGGGCATGGATCGATGTATCCTTTAGCCTTTACGACCCATACGGGGTCGTCCCATTTACCGCGCGGATCTTCAGTCTTTACCATGAAGACACCTCTGTCAGGATCCCCGCAGTAAATGTAGAATTCTCCGTTGTGGTAGCGTATGGCGGGAGCCCAGACTCCATTTCCATGCTGCGGTACGGTTCGCCATTCTGCCGCTCCCGGAGGATTGTCAGACGGCGCGTCCAGCCGTTGTCCGAGGCTCTCCCATTCCCGTTCGTCCGACCAGTTCGGGCCGGGGTAGTCAGTCAGTGCGGCGCCGATGATCTCCCAGTTCACCAGGTCGGTCGAATGCAGGATCTGAAGCCCGGGAAAGCAGGCGAAGGAAGACGAGGTCATGTAGAAGTCGTCACCTACGCGGCACACGTCCGGGTCCGAATAGTCGGCGTTGAGGATGGGGTTGATGTATTGGGTGCCTTTGTCCGGGTTCCATGTCTTTGAAGGCTGCTGAGCGGCCACGGTTGTCAGGAGCGTGACTGACAAGGCTGCAGAGAGGATGGCTTTCATCGTGAAAATAGCTGTTGTTTCCGCAAATATAGTTATATTTACATCGTTAAAGCATCAGGTTATGAAAAGAATTCTAGTTTTTATGATTGCCGCCTTGATGGTCGTACCTGTCTTCTCTCAAGACAAGAAGGCGGAACGCCGTGCCAGAAGAGAGGCGCGTCGTGTCGAGCAGCAGATCCGTGATTCGTTGAGACGGGCAGGGAATCTGGATGAAGAGATCAATGTCGGATATGGGACTACGAAGAGGCGGAACATGACGTCGGCCGTCTCAAAGGTCAATGTCGATGAAAAGCAGCTGGGCAGTTATTCCGATATAGGCCAATATCTTAGAGGAAGGGTTCCGGGGCTGGTGGTGACAAAATCCGGTGACGGCTATAAATATACGATACGTGGCGTCTCGACCATAAACGGCTCTTCGGATCCGCTCTTTGTTGTTGACGGAGCTGTGGTTTCCGACATCTCTTATCTGAACCCTCGTGATGTGAAGTCGGCTGAAGTCCTCCGTGACGGTTCTGCCGCTGCAATATATGGTACCAGAGGTGCAAACGGCGTGATCCTTATCACGACAAAGAAAGGGACGGACTATTAGCATTCTTTTTGCTGAGGTTGTAAAAACCCGTATTATCCTAAAATCCGCAACTATCATCCAATACACGATTAAGGGTAGATTTATGAGTCGTTAGTAGCAGCTTTCAGTAAAAAGCAACAGCACAACATCAATATGTAGCCACCATCCCCTTACCCCACGATGCGACTTGAGGT
>JAGBCS010000066.1 GCA_017937885.1 Bacteroidales bacterium | reverse complement strand
TCAACAGAAGGAACTTTGGCGAAGCACTGTTCGACAGGCTTATGGTGGCTGCTGTTTCATACAAAAATCAATTTAGGTACAACATTGAGTAATCATTAATATAAAATAGTCCCCATCCCCAAAGAATAGTAAAAAAGCACAAAAAAAGCCAATTGTCTTGTCCATTACATTCACACCACATAGACACTAAACAACCTAAAATCAAGAAGAATGCTATCTTTGGCATCCAAGACTTTGTTAATTTATATTCATCCGGATATTGTTTATCTTTATTCATCTTGTAAATCATTATAAATGCTCCACGTATTGGTAATGGCATTTGTAGAACTTTCAACCATTATTTTTTCCGTCTTTTTAACTTCTTCTGCCACTTTTTTTTGCTTCGTTAGTAGCTTTTTTAATTGTCATTCTTCTGGAAAAATTGTCTTTGATATCTTTAGCAATAGATTTGACAGTCTCGTCTGAGCTATAAAAATCTTCTATATATTTCCCTAAATTATCACCAGAGCCTTCTATTGTACCTATTACTGCACCAAAGGCAGCAGACACAACAATTTCAGCCTCATGAATTTCCGCCTGATTGCCCAAAACCTTATTAATATACTGTTCAACATAACTTCCAGCTCCACCGCCCACAGCACCCATAAATAATTTACCACCAACGCCACATCCTAGTGTGCCTATTACCCCGTCAACGGCTCCACCTAAAGTTGCAGCAAGTACCTCTGTAAAAGACTTGCCCTTTATAATAGCAGCAGTACCAGATATTGCTCCTCCTATGATTGCTCCGGCAACGACCGGATGCTCCCCATCCGGATCCACAAAGTTCACCGGATTGTTGTTGCAGTAGGCATACGGCGAGGAACTATAGTACATCTCCGCCAGCGGGTCCGGTGTTGTCCAGCGGGCCATAAGCGGGTCATAGAACCTGGCGCCGTACAGATACCTTCCGCTCTCGTCTCCTGTCCGCTCTCCGAACGGGTAGTATCTGTTCTGTTCCAGAACAGCGGAAGACACTGAAGACGGGCTGGAGCCGGATATGTCCACAACCGCCCTGACGCTCCCAAGATGGTCGGTCACATGCCATGTGTCAATGAACTCTGTGTGGTCATCGCTGACGGATATAAGACTATGGAAGTCTGTGACAACCGATGGCAAGTTAAGCAAATCATAGCTCATTTGCAATTTTTTTCGCCTGTCTTTGAGGTCGCCATGCGGTTGTCTGTTCAGCAATTGGAGCTGACGCTATCTGTAGCTTCGTCGCTAAGGTGGTGAGACTATTTGGATGATAGCGACGATGGGGGTGTGAAGCCGTTGAGCGGTGAGGGGGCTGTTGTGCGGCTTATAGGGCATGGTAATCCGCTCAACGGCGCCAATTTTCTTCCGTTGAGCGGATCGGGGTACATCCTGTGGCATGGGTGGCATGGTTGCCCGCTCAACGGCTTGAAGATGTCAGGCTTGCTGAGCTCTTTGCTGCAAAGGAAGTCCGGGATGAACAGGCCAGCGGAGGCTGGCCTGTGGATGTGTCTAGAGTCTGTGCAGAATCTCCAGGGCGCGGTCACCGAGATCGGACTTGATCCTTATGTGGTCCTTGACGGACTTTACGAAAGGATCCGCCTCGAAGAAGGAGCCGCGAACCTGCATGAAGTCCTCCTTGCGCTGGGCTTCGTCTCCGTCGGCACCGAAGCTTGTCATCGCACTGAGCGAGAATTCCTTGCGGGCATCCTCATATATCAGGTTGTCCAACCCGACAACGGAAGACTTCCACCTGTTGACCAGTTCCCTGAGCTTCTCGGCAGTGACGGTCGACAGATTGACTCCATAATAGTCCTGGATGACCTTGTGGGCCCATCTCCACTCATAGAAATAATACTTGCCATGCATTTCGGCGAAACGCTCGTTCACCATGGCGATATCTGTAAGCACACCGGACTGGATGTCGTCAAGAAGAGCGGTAACCGCCTCTTTCGGAGCAATCATTCCCGAGATGTCGACCCAGTCCCCTTCGCCATAGACAGACTTTGGCTCGAATGCTTTCCTGAGATCATCTATGGTCTTGAACTCCGAATTCATGATTCTGGTCAGAAGGGAGTTGCCAAGGAACTTGTCTATAGCCATGCCGTAGTACTTCAGGCCGTTCTTCAGAGACGAGCTCTTGATCTTTCCGCTCTGATATGTATATGTATCGGAATTCATTCCTGACACAGTCTGCAGCTGCTTGAGCACCTCGACTCCGTTGAGCATCTTCTGGATCGTATACGGACTCAGGAGGTTGTAGTTTATCTGATCGAGCTTGTCCGGATCCTTCCTGCCGTCTCGTCCAGGCCATTTCTTGGCATCACGGATCGTACCGACACTCTTGAGGTTTGCGCCCGGCATTATGTAGGATACGTTCTGCTGCTCTATGAGGTATGAGAACGGAAGATTCGATGTGTCCTGGTGGCTTACGTGACGTCCCATGACAAGAGAGAAGGCTCCCACTTTGGCCGGCCAGAGAAGGTATGAGTCTGACGAAGTCTTCGCTCCCCTTTCCATGATACCCTGATGGATAGGGCCGAGCTTGTACATATGGTTGCTCTGGTTCGATCCCGATCCGGCGTTCATGAACGAGAACATTCCGGCAATCAGCAGAGTCGACTTGTGGTGGGTCACGGTATATGGGCCGGCGAAAATGGCACAGGCTTCTCCGTTCTCACCCTGGCAGTTGCTGAAGAAGAGGGAATCCGTTGCGGAGTAGTTATGTCCGAGCTTGCAGGCCTGCCCCACGAAGCAGCGCGAGAATGTCACGCCGTCCTTGACAGAAGAGCCGCTGCAGATGATGAAGTCGTCGCCGATGACTCCGACCCCGACATGCACCGGTGCGGCTTCGTTGCTGTTGATGCTTCCGTTCTTCAGGCGTGAGGCGCCCTCGATCTTGCAGCAGTCGCCGATCTTCACGTTCTTGATGTAGCCGGAATCCACGATGGTCACGTTCGACCCGATGTATCCTACTGAAGATGAGACGCTTTCCACATAGCGGTTGATCATTTCGCGAAGCTTTGCGACCATCTCCGGACGATGGCGGTAAAGGGCCATCACGTATGCCGTCTGAGCCGTAAGACGGTCGAATATCATGACCTCGCGACCTCCGGTCTCGTTGAGCACCGCCACTTCGACTCCGTTTCCGAAGCTGCTTACTCCGTCGGTCAGGATTATGTCGACATTCTCGATGAATGTGTCGTGACCGATCTCATAGTTGGCGATATAGTTCTTGACATTCTCGATGCAGCAGTCATCACCTACCGTCACGTTGTGCAAAGTCGTATAGTAAAGTCCTGAGTGCTTGCACATTCCTCCCGGCATGGAGAACACCTTTCTGAATGCTCCCAGACGGATCTTTCCGGAAAACCTCGTATGCCTCACATATTTCGGGACAAAGTCTTCCGAGACTTCAATGCTTTCCCATTCGTCCGAGGTACACATCTGAGACTTCAGGATCTCGATCTCCTCCGACGTAAGTTTTCTGTAGTTCATCATATAATGCAGTTCATCAAATTATGTCCTTTCATTCATCAGACTGTCCAAAGCCTCTGCCGCCTCATCGTATCCATAGCCTCTTCCCAAGGCAAAACGCAGCATCTTCAGTCTGCATTGCGGATCGTCCTTCAAGGTCTTGAGTTTGTTCTCAAGCAGCTTTTCAAGCCTGGTGCGGGCGCGAGAAGCATCGATTTCCTCAAGCGCCTGCGTAACGGCCTCACGGCTGATGCCCTTGGCTGACAGCATGTATCTTATCTTGGTCTCTCCCCACCCGGCTATGGATGACTTGTCCCGGGCAAAGGCAGACGCGTAGCGAAGGTCGTCAATATATTTCTCATTGACAAGGGTTTCGACTATTTTTGCTGCCTGCTCCCTGTCTCCGTCAAGCGCAACGACAACCTTGCTCATGATGTCACTTCGGCAGTATTCCCTTCTTGAACAAAGCCTGCGCATCCTGTCGGTGACTCTTGCCATATCCTTATCCTCTGCCATGCCTCATCAGAAATTATATCCCGCACTGAGATAGATTCCTACCTTTCCCGTCATGTCCGACCAGTGGATATTGGCCGACAAAGGTCCGAAGATCGTATCATAGGAGTATTCCACTCCGGCTCCGACATATCCCATTCCGACTCCGTAGCTCTTGAAGTCATCGCAGTCACGTACATAGTTCAATATTCCCGTGACATAATGGTTCTCCGCCACCTTGAAGCGGAAATCCGTCCTGTACATGGTCATGATGTTCTTCATCGCCGCAAGGTTGGTGATGCCGATGAACGGAAGCTGCTGGTCGACATAACGGCCGGCGAGAGATCCTCCGATGGCATTGAAATAAGCCACAGGCACATCCCCCTTGCCAAGAAGGAAACGGACGTTGACAGAAGGGATGAAGGTGAATATTTCATTTCCCGGCACGACGAGCTTTGCGTCGGCCGATACCGTATGGAAGTTGCGCATCTTATGCGGGAAGCCGGCAAAGGTCCATGAATAAGACACTCCGGCATTGACTCCCTCTGTCGGGAAATATCCGTCGTCGAAGGTATCCGTCCTGGCATCCATGAAGAGCGATACGAAGTCATTGTTCAAGTGGCCGAGGTCGTAGTCTCCGATGATCTGCGACGACCTGACGTTCCTGATGTTGAAGACATCGTTCCTGAGGCCTCCCTTTATATCGAAGTGCTTCCATTTCATGTTGGAGAGGTATACTTCCTGAGATGCATGGAAGAAGCTGAGGCTGAGATTGTTGTCCCTGAAGTTAAGCATTCCCATATCTGTCCATCTCACGGATGCTTCGGCATTGACCGTCGGCACCTTCGGCATATCGTAGAACCAACGCAGCTGAACATACGGATTGGCGCTGATCTTTCCTGTCAGATCGAAGGAATGGCCATGAAGCCTGTGGGTGTTTATGCCGAGATTGACCAGGAGCGATACAATCTCCTCCGTATCCGCCCTCATGCCAAGCCCCAGCTGGTGCACCGGTCCCTTCTTGCAGTTGATGAGCAGTTTGAACGGCTCCTCCTTCCCCAAAAGTTCATATGTCACGAAATCATAGCACTGGGTGCCGTAGATCTGGGCCACGATATGATCCAGGTCCTGGCGGCTGAGCTTCCTGCTGAGGTCCAGGTCCAGACGGTCCATGAGCACCGCCTTTTCCTTCGGCAGCACACCCGTCACATCCACATCGTATATCATCAGAGAATCAGCATGGAAGTCAAAAGCCTTCGGATTCCTCTCCGGTTCATACTTCCCGGCTGTCCTTGCAGCCACTTCACGCAGGAGCGAGTCCTGCGCCATGGCGGCCTCCCGTCCGCGGACGATGATGGTATCGATTGCCTTAGGATTGAAACTCATCATGTTGAACTCCGGCAGGCGTGGTTTTATCTTCACGTCCGGGATATTCACGTTACGCTCGAAGGCATCACGTCCCAGCATGTCAATACCCTGACCGAGGATATCACCGATGTTGTTCACCTGCATATATGTACGCTTGCCCTGGGACAGGTCGACGCCGATGATGATGTCGGCTCCCATCTCCCTCGCCAAGGCCGTCGGATAATTGTCCCTGAGTCCTCCGTCAACCAGAACCATTCCCTGAGTCCTGACAGGCGCAAAGACGCCCGGAATGGACATGGTGGAACGCATGGCAAGGTTCATCTTGCCGCTGTGCCATATCTTTGCCTTTCCGGACACCATGTCGGCGGCAATACAGACGAACGGTATAGGAAGTTCCTGGAAATCAATAGAATCCTGATAGCCTATCGTCAGCGAACTTATCATGTTGCTTACGTTCTGCCCGTATATATAACCGGAAGGAAGGCTGCCGAGGAAATTATGCTTCAGCAGGTCGGCACCTCCTTCGTTGTCAGCTCCGATATGCAGGATCTCATGGCTGCGGACATCGTCGAAACGGTAGTCGTCAGCCAGCTTCATCCTGTAATAGTCCTTCTCATAATAGAACGGGATGGACAGCAGATACTTCTCCTTGTATTTGACGTCCGTATATGATATATACTCACGGGACAGCTTGTCGCTGAACGCCCAGTTCCAGTCCATGTTACGCACCAGGGAGTCCATCTCCTGCGTCGTATATCCGAGGGAGTACAGGCCTCCGACAAGGCCTCCCATACTGGTTCCGAGCACCATGTCGACAGGTATTCCCAGCGACTCGATGTATTCGATCACCCCGACATGTGCCGCGCCCTTCGCGCCTCCACCGCTCAGCACCAGGGCGACGGTCGGTCTGTGCCGGCGTATCTCGTCCATACGCTGACGCATGCGTGCTATCGCTTCTGCATCAGCCTTCGGATCGACGCCACGCGCCCCTGCCACCTGACATGAAGCCATCAGGAGCATCAGAAGCAATATGATCGTCCTTACCCTTTTCATTTTTCAGTTTACTTATCCTTTCCATGCTGGCCTGCAAGCATTCCGCAGGCAGCAAGTATGTCTTCACCTCTCGAGGCACGTACCGTCGTCGTCAGGCCGCAGTTGTTCAGCCTCTGCTTGAAGTTCTCGATGATGACAGGAGCCGATGTCTCATACGGGAAATCCGGTATCTTGTGGAAACGTATGAGGTTCATGCGGCACTCCAGTCCCTTGAGCAGACGTACCAGCGCATCGGCATGCGCCTTCGTGTCGTTGAAGCCTGCGAACATCGTGTACTCGAAGCTCACGCGTCTCTGGCCTGTGAAGTCGTACTGCCTGATCAGGTCTATCACTTCCTTGATCGGCCAAGCTCCCTGTACCGGCATGATTTCCAGCCTTTCCGGGCCGAACGGATCATGCAGGCTGACAGCAAGGTGGCACTTGCATTCGTCCAGATAGCGCTTCAGGTTCGGCAGTACGCCGATCGTGGATACCGTTATCCTCTTCGGGCTCCATGCAAAGCCCCAGTCTGCCGTCAGTATCTCTATGGCCCTCATCACGTTATCGTAATTATCCAGCGGCTCGCCCATTCCCATAAAGACGGCATTCGTCAGTCTGTCGCTCTCATCTACTGCGATGAACTGCGAGATTATGTCCGCCGCCGAAAGATGGCCATGGAAGCCCTGACGTCCCGTCATGCAGAAACGGCATCCCATACGGCATCCGGACTGCGAAGAAACGCAGAGCGTCGCACGGTCTTCATCAGGTATCATCACAGCCTCTATCGCTCCATCCTCAAGCTCGTTCTCATCCACCCGCACGTTCAGACCTCTCTTATGCGCACATCTTACCGGAAACAGGTATTTCTTCGTACCGTCCGAAGACAGCTGCAGTCCGGCATAAGGGGTCACTCCCACTTCATATTTTTCCGACAGCCTTGCCCTGACCGCCTTGGACAGGTTTGTCATCTCATCGATCGAGCGCACCTTCTTTACATACAGCCACTGGGCTATCTGCCTGGCAGCAAAGCCCGGAAGCCCTTCAGCGGCTGCGAGACGCTTCAGATCCTCAAGATTCTTGCCTAAAAGTTTCTCCTTCATATCTTCTGCAAATATTATACAAAAATAGCGATTTTTCATCAGCATAATTTATTGTTCGGAGTTTTTATTTTCAATGTGCTGCAACTTGGCACAATCTCATAATAATTTTGCCGTATAGAAAGATTTTCATTACATTTGCTTGGTCTTGCGGAAGGCATCCGCTGACGTTTAACATTTAACATTTTTTACATTTATGGCTAAAGAAGAAGTACAGGAAAGTACCGGTATCAATGCCGCGAAGCTCAAGGCATTGCAGGCGACGATTGACAAGATTGAGAAAGACTACGGAAAGGGTACGATCATGAAGTTGGGAGATCAGCCAAAATGGGAGGTTTCGGTCATTCCGAGCGGTTCCATTGCGCTTGACGCAGCCCTCGGCATCGGCGGCTACCCACGCGGAAGGGTCATCGAGATCTATGGACCGGAATCAAGCGGTAAGACAACTCTTGCGATCCATGCGATCGCACAGGCACAGAAGCAGGGAGGCATAGCGGCGATCATCGACGCCGAGCATGCCTTCGACAGGACTTATGCCAAGAATCTCGGCGTGGACCTGGATACTCTGCTGATCTCGCAGCCTGACAACGGAGAGCAGGCGCTCGAAATCGCAGACAACCTGATCCGTTCAGGCGCGATCGACATCATCGTCATCGACTCTGTCGCAGCCCTTACTCCAAAGGCTGAGATCGAGGGTGAGATGGGTGACTCGAAGATGGGTCTGCAGGCAAGGCTCATGAGCCAGGCGCTCAGGAAGCTCACTGCAAACATCAGCAAGACAAACACATGCTGCATCTTCATCAACCAGCTCAGAGACAAGATCGGCGTAATGTTCGGCAATCCGGAGACCACGACAGGAGGTAACGCGCTGAAATTCTATGCATCCGTCAGAGTCGACGTACGCCGTACGACTCAGATCAAGGACGGTGACGAGGCGCTCGGAAACCGCACAAAGGTCAAGATCGTGAAGAACAAGATGGCTCCTCCGTTCAAGAAGGCCGAGTTCGACATTGTGTTCGGCGAAGGCATCTCGCATGTAGGTGAGGTCATCGACCTCGGAGTCGAATATGACATCATCAAGAAGAGCGGCTCATGGTTCAGCTACGGTGACAGCAAGCTCGCTCAGGGAAGAGAGGCTGTAAAGGCTCTTCTGACAGACAACATCGAACTCTGCGACGAGATCGAGGCAAAGATCCGCGAAGCGCTGCAGAATGCACAAGACTGATGAAAAGGCATCCTTCGGGATGCTTTTTTCATTTTCAATGGCAGAGGATGCAGAGGGAGAGTCTGGCAGCAGATTCTTCGTCAAGGATTCCTGCGGAGGCAAGAGATCCGACAGTCCAGTCTTCCTTCGAGCTGTTTTCCCTGAAAAGCACTATCGCCCTTGCTGTCTCATAGTCCTTTATGTACGGATGTTTCCTGAGTGAATCAGCCGGCAAGGACCATAAGGGATAGGGCGTGACGTTCTCCGGAGAAATAGTCACCAGATCACTCAATCCATCATATTTTTCCTTGCTGAAGTTATATATGTCCATAAGCTGTTCTTTATAAGAATAGCCTCCCAGAAGCCTTCTATGAGCGATCATCTTCGACGCGAACCAGCCTCCTATGCCGGGAAGAGCATCGAATGCCGCGGAATCAGCGGTATTAAGATCCACAAGAGGAATATCCACATATGGCTCCAGCCGCCTGTAGATGCTGTCCGATACGACATACGATTTTGCAAAGTCGCTCCTTCTTCTGAATCTGCCACCCTTCTTTCTGTAATTATCAATGGACTGAGCCTGTTTCGGGCTGAATCCCAGACGGCACAGGTCCTCGACAGAAACGGTATTAGGGTCGAACCTGAAGCTTTCCACCTTCCTCCTGGGAAGATTGTTACGCACGGCTTCCGCTCTCGGAGCATGCTGAGCATTGCGGCGTTCCGTCTTCGGAAGGGCCGCGACAGCCTGTCCTCCTGCACCTTCGTTATCCTCAGGGGGAAGATCCCGGAATACATATACAGTATCCGGCTCGTCACGTCCAGCGGCAATCTTCGTCACCGCCGCCTGATGGACAAAAAGGGCCGTCTGGTACCCGACGACAAGGAAGACTATGGCAATTACCCCTATGATGAAGGATTCCGACAGCCCTGATTTCTTCTGTTTCTGTTCTGAACGATCCATATATTTCACCATTTCCGCAAATAAAAAAAACAGATACCCGTAAAGGTATCTGCTCATTTATCATTCATCCTTTTGCAAAGATAATGTTCCATATCATCAGACGATGCAAATATCGTCCAGACACTTCAGATTTTTCTTTTTTTTATTCAAATGTCACTTTTTTTATAATCCTTCTTCTCCTTTTTCTTCTCCGGAGCGCCTGCAACGATGATCACGATCTCTCCTTTCGGCTCGTGTTCCCGATACCACGCAGCCACTTCCGTCAGAGTACCGCGCTTGTGCTCTTCGAATTTCTTTGATATCTCACGGGCGACAGAGCATTCTCTTTCCTCGCCGAAGAACTCGGCCAACTGCTCCAGAGTCTTGACAAGACGATAAGGAGACTCGTAGAATATCAGAGTCCTGGTCTCCTGCGCCAGTTCCGTCAATCTTGTCTGACGGCCTTTCTTCTGAGGAAGGAAGCCCTCGAAACAGAATCTGTCACATGGATATCCTGATGAAACCAGGGCTGGTACGAAAGCTGTCGCTCCCGGGAGTGTCTGTACTTCTATGCCTTCCTGTACGCAGGTGCGTACCAGCAGGAAACCGGGATCGGAGATGCCCGGCGTGCCTGCATCGCTGATCAGAGCTACATTCAGCCCGGCAAGAATCCTCTCCTTGATCATCGAAGCGGTCTTATGTTCATTGAACTTATGGTGCGATTCAAGACGCCCCTTGATCTCATAATGCTTCAGAAGGACAGAACTGGTCCTTGTGTCTTCGGCAAGAATCAGATCCGCTTCCTTCAGGACACGGATAGCCCTGAACGTCATGTCCTCCAGGTTGCCGACAGGGGTCGGAACTATATAAAGTACTCCTGCCATATCAGCGGATTCTGCGACGGACGGCCATCATGAAACGATATACTATCTCCGAATCCAGATCCCATTCAGGATGCTCCGCCATCACATACTCCACGACACTGTCGAGGGAGGTCATCACATTGATCCTGGTCAATGCTTCCTGGAAGGCAAGAGGGTCTTCGTTGAAAAGATAATTGATGAAGATGATCCTGTCATTCAAAGAAATGGCACTACGGATGTCCTTTACTGACGTTCCCGGCATGTCGGTACGCCACGCCTGCCTCTGGGCCATCGCATCTATCACAGCCTCCTTGACCTTCGGTGCAGCAGGAGTCTGTGCAGCAGCCTGGCAAACAGGCTCCGGCTCGGCAAATATCGGCAGATCGTCATCCTCCACAGCTACAGGCTCTTCTTCCTCAGATTCCGGTTCATTATCCTCTATTTCATCAGGTTCGGTTTCAGCCAGTTCCGGTTCCTCAACAATTTCCTCTGGTTCTTCCGGTTCCGGTTCTGGTTCTGGCTCTGATACTGGTTCTGGCTCAGGCTCAGGCTCCGGCTCAGCAGCTTCTTCCTCGAAAGGAAGATCATCATCTTCTTCCGGAATATCCAGCTCTACAGCTGAGGGCTCCTCAACCGGTTCAGGTACCGGAACAACTTCCATGACATCAGCGATATCAAGGTCGATCGGCACGATGTCGCTCTCTTCAGGCTCGACGGACTGCTGAAGCTCCGCCATCTTGGCGTCCAGCAGATCGAGCTGGCTTCGGATAGAAGCCATCATGGATTTTATTTCAGATAAAATTTGCTGCTCTCTATTTTCCATAAGGCAATATTTCACTATATTTGCGTCCCCGAGACAATTCAGGTCATCTATTAATCGTACAAAATTAAGGAAATGTTTTTAGAAAGTGCAAAAAAAGCAGGTTCAATTGAAGTTATCTGCGGATCAATGTTTTCAGGAAAGACAGAAGAGCTCATCAGAAGAATGAAAAGAGCCCAGTTTGCAAAGCAGAAAGTGGAAATCTACAAGCCTTGCATCGATGTCAGATATTCTGAGGACGAGGTCGTTTCGCACGATTCCCACAGCATTCCTTCAACACCTATCGAGTCTCCTGCAAGCATGCTTCTGCTGTCAAGCGAAGTGGAAGTAGTCGGCATCGACGAAGCACAGTTCTTCGACGAGACGATCGTAGAGGTCGTACAGACGCTTGCGAACAGAGGAGTAAGGGTGATAATCGCAGGTCTTGACACCGACTTCATGGGCAAGCCTTTCGGCCCTATGCCGGCACTGATGGCAGTCGCTGAGGAAGTCCAGAAGGTCCATGCGATCTGCGTGAAATGCGGAAGCCCTGCAAATCATTCGCACAGGCTTTCGGAAAGCGACCAGCTGGTGGTTCTCGGAGAAAAGGACATCTACGAGCCTCTCTGCCGACACTGCTACAACGCAGCTATAGCAGCGGAAAAAGAAAGATAAAAAAAATATCGGCGCCCCAAGGACGCCGATATTTTTTTACTTCAAGGCTTTGAGCACATTTGCAAGCTGGTCGGGACAAGAAGTTCCCCTGTTGCCGCATTGGATCCCGTCAAGACGCTTGACAGCCTCTTCGACAGTCATATCCTTGATCAGGGCTCCGATACCAAGCGCGTTTCCGGGACATCCGCGGGTGAACTTCACCTCCTGAATGATGCCGTCCTTGATCTTTATGTCGATCTGCTTCGAGCAGACCTTTTCGCTCGGAGTCGCACATACGACCCTCACTCCGTCAACGATCTCGTCCTTGACGATCTTGAATTCCTCGATCTTTACCTGCTGCATGGTCTGTGTCGCTACTCTCTGTTCCTGCGCGCCTGCATAAATGCAAAGCATGAAGGCAAACGTCGCAATGATGATTCTTTTCATGATTAAAACAATGTAGGATGATTGTCATCCAGTTCGGAAAGGACCTTCTCCATTATCGCTTCACGATAGAGCACTGATTTCGTTCCTACCCTGAACTGCTCGCAATAACGGTTGATGGCAGCGACCTCACTGTCATTCAGATAGATGACCTGCCTATGCCTGCGCACGAGCGAAGCCTTCTGCTTCTTCAGGTATTCAGGATCGACATGCCCCGATACTGTCTTCTTCTTTCTGGCCACTGGGATGACTGATTATTAACGTTGGTAAAACAAATAATTTTCGGCAAAGTTAGCATTTTATTGATATATATTGTTAACTTTGTACCCATTATGTTCGAATCTACACACATATTTGTCCGACTTTAGGAGGGGCTCTCGAAGCAATTCCCTCCCAATTGCAATTGACAATCTCGGTTTGTCTTGCCGTTAGGACATCTATCGACTTCCCTCCAGGAGGGCAATCCGCATACATTTCAAGAAAAATCATCATGTCCCACATGTATGGGGCAGGCATTTTGAGCCATTGCATGGCATACATACCTTATGACAGAAATTGACGTAATCGTGGCTGACGCAAGCCACGCGGCATATGCAGACGACATCTGCAATGAAATTCTTTTATCAGCAAGAGAGAGAGGCACAGGTATCGCACGAAGGACTCCCGAATACATCACGGAGAAGATGCAGGCCGGAAAGGCTGTGATAGCTGTCTCGAAAGACGGCCGTTTCGCCGGATTCTCATATATTGAGACATGGGGCGGAAAAGAATACGTTGCGAACTCCGGTCTGATCGTCGCACACGAATTCAGGGGAATAGGACTCGCGATGAGGATCAAACGGCGCATTTTCCAGCTTTCCCGCGAAAAGTTCCCAAACGCCAAGATATTCAGCATCACTACCGGAGCCGCAGTAATGAAGATGAACTATGAACTCGGCTTCAGGCCGGTGACATTCGCGGCGCTGACAGACGACCCGGAATTCTGGAAAGGATGCCAGGGATGCAGGAACTATCAGATACTTGAGAGCAACGAGCACAGGATGTGCCTCTGCACGGGACTGCTTTATGACCCGGCGGAACACATCGAGGTACTGAGTCCTGCCCATCCTGAAATCGCAAACCTGAAGGACGGGGAACAGAAGAGAAACAATAATGAATAAAACAGCTTAATATAATGAACAACAAGGTTGTACTCGCCTTCAGCGGCGGTCTGGACACATCGTTCTGTGTCCCATATCTCAAGGAAAAAGGTTACGAAGTCCATACGGTAATGGTAAATACCGGCGGCTTTTCACACGAAGAGGAGAAAGCCATCGAGGAGCGTGCCCTCACGCTGGGAGCGGCATCGCACACAAACGTGGACGCAGTCGACACATACTACAGCAAGGGAATAAAGTATCTCATTTACGGCAACATTCTGAAGAATGCCACCTATCCCCTCTCAGTGAGTTCGGAGAGAGTATTCCAGGCACTTGAAGTCCTCAATCACGTAAAGAAGATCGGAGCTGGCGCAGTAGCGCATGGAAGTACCGGAGCCGGCAACGACCAGGTGCGTTTCGACATAGTGTTCGAGATTCTCGCACCTGAAGTTCAGATCATAGCCCCCGTACGCGACGAAGGGTTCACCCGTCAGTTTGAGATCGACTTCCTTCAGAAACATGGTTTTGACTTCTCATGGGAGAAGGCGAAGTATTCGATCAATCAGGGACTTTGGGGTACCAGCATAGGAGGTGTCGAAACACTGTCTTCTGACGGTTATCTTCCTGAAGAGGCATATCCGACCAAGGTGACCAAGACAGTGCCGGAGCATGTCAGGATCGGATTCAGAAAGGGTGAACCGGTATCGCTGAACGGCGTGGAGATGGCCCCTGTAGATGTAATCAGAGGACTTCGCGACATCGCCGGACCGTTCGGTATCGGACGAGACATACATATCGGCGACACGATCATAGGAATAAAGGGCCGCGTAGGCTTCGAGGCGGCAGCTCCGCTGATCATCGTCAAGGCTCACCATCTGCTTGAGAAGCATACGTTGACCAAGGGACAGCTCTATTGGAAAGAGCAGATCGCGGGATGGTACGGACAGCAGATGCACGAAGCCATGTACCTCGACCCTGTCTGCAGGGATATGGAGGCGATGATGGACAGCATCGAGCAGAATGTGACAGGAGAGGTTGAAGTGGCTCTGATGCCGTATCATTTCTCGGTTCTCGGCTGTACGAGCGATCACGACCTCATGAGTTCGAAGTTCGGAGCATACGGCGAAGTGAACAAGTCGTATACCGGAAGGGACATAGTAGGTTTCACAAAGGTCATAGCGAATCCGCTGAAAATTTATTATTCTGTAAATGGACATGAAGAGTAACAGGATCAGAGTCGCGATTGCCGGAGGTACCGGATATACAGGAGGAGAATTGTTCAGGATACTTCTGAATCATCCTGATGTCGAGATAGTTGCAGCGACAACGACCTCGTCGGAAGGCACGCCTGTAGCTTCGGTGCACAGGGATCTGATCGGAGAGACCGGTCTCTGCTTCGGAAAGGATCTTAATGATCCGGATGTGATCTTCCTCTGTCTGGGCCATGGCATTTCACGTCAGTTCGTGGACACGCATGAGATAAGCCCTGACTGCAGGATCATCGATCTGGGAAATGATTTCAGGCTGGACGGAGACTACGCAGGAAGACATTTCGTATACGGGCTTTGCGAAAGTGCGCGGGAAGAGATACGAAAGGCGCACGACGTCGCTAATCCGGGGTGTTTTGCGACAGCTATCCAGCTGGCGACGCTTCCGCTTGCAGCCAATGGCCTGATTCACGACGAGATACATGTGACGGCTATCACAGGATCGACGGGAGCCGGAAAGAAGCCGGGAGAGACGACGCATTTCAGCTATCGCAGCGACAACATATCGATATACAAACTGTTTAAGCATCAGCATCT
>JAGBCS010000065.1 GCA_017937885.1 Bacteroidales bacterium | reverse complement strand
GGCTTCCTTCAGATTCCACCTCACGATGGACACCCTTGCCTTTGGCTATATGCTTCCCGTCATTAGGGCGCATTAGGGACTTTCACCCGTTAGAACATGCCCATGCTGGGCGTACAAACAAAGAGCACATGCGTTTGCATGTGCTCTTGTAGCCCCGAGCAGAATCGAACTGCTATCTAAAGTTTAGGAAACTTCCATTCTATCCGTTGAACTACAGGGCCGTCAAAAGAAGGCGATTACTCAGCCTTCTTCTCGATGATCTGACGACCTCTGTAGTAGCCGCACTCTGGGCATACTCTGTGGTACATGATAGTTGCACCGCAGTTTGAACATGTTGCAAGAGTAGGAACCACAGCTACGTCGTGTGTTCTTCTTTTGTCACGTCTCTGCTTTGAGACTTTGTGTTTTGGATGTGCCATTTCTAAATATTTTTTAATTATTAATTATCATTCAAAGTTCCTCTGACAGCCGCTTCTATCTGAACATATCCTTCAGTGCAGCAAAGGGGTTGACATCCTCCTCTTCGGCGACACCATCCTGTCTTTCAGGCGCCCCGAAATACTTCATCGCTTCCGGATTGCACTGTCCAGGCTCGTGCACCCTCTGCATCGGAAGAGACAGGCACACATAGTCATATATAACCTGGGCCATATCCAGCTCCGCAGCATCTTCCGCGACAAAGACAATCTCCCTGTCACCCTCCTGATGATCTCCCGACTCACTTTCCTCGCCATACTTCACGCTCAAAGCCACATGGGAATCGACAGGAAGCACGACATCCTCCAGACATCTGTCACACTCGACAGTCACATTTCCGTCAATATCACAGTCCACGCCAAGATAGCGACCCGATTTTTCAACCGTAACCTCTATCTCAAGGCCTGCATCGCGGATCTCATCATTCTCAAAACCATCGAAGAACTCTTTACCGGCGTGCCAGAAAAAACTGCTTTTTCCAGACGCCAATCCATTTAAAGGTATGATATAATTATCGTTCATTCTGACCCGTAAACAGATTTGAGCCCGCAAAGATAACAAATACTTTTATTATTAGCAATTGAAATCTGAACTTTTTCTCTTGCGTTCCAGCTCATTGAGGATAATCTTTCTCAACCTCATAGACTTAGGAGTCACCTCCACAAGTTCGTCTTCCTGAATATACTCCAGAGCTTCCTCAAGAGAGAATACCACAGGAGGCGGGAGCATGACCTTATCATCACTGCCCGACGCACGCATGTTTGTCAGTTTCTTTGTCTTGCAGATATTGATATTAAGGTCTCTGTCACGGGTATGTTCGCCGACAACCTGTCCTTCATATATCTCAACACCCGGTTCGATGAAGAAACGTCCTCTGTCCTGGAGCTTATCCATTGAATAGGCCACAGACAGACCTGTCTCCAAAGACACCAGAGAGCCGTTGGTACGGCGTTCTATATCACCTTTATAAGGCTCATAGCCTTTAAGCCGATGGGCTACGACAGCCTCTCCCTGGGTTGCAGTAAGAAGATTGCTTCTGAGTCCCATCAGGCCACGCGAAGGAATATCGAATTCGAGATGAGTCCTGTCTCCCCTGCCCTCCATCTGGATCAGGGCACCTTTTCTTCGTGTCACCATCTCGATCGCCCTGCCGACAAACTCCTCCGGAAGATCGATGGTAAGCATCTCGATAGGCTCGCAGCGCTGACCGCCGATGGTCTTGTCGAGGACCTTCGGCTGACCGACCTGAAGCTCGAATCCCTCGCGACGCATCGTCTCGATGAGCACAGAAAGGTGGAGCACACCACGTCCGTAAACCACGAAAGAATCGGCATTAGGACCCGGTTTCACCCTAAGGGCGAGATTCTTCTCAAGTTCTTTCTCAAGACGTTCCTTAAGATGACGGGAAGTCACGAACTTACCCTCCTTGCCGAAGAAAGGAGAGTTATTGATGCAGAAGAGCATACTCATCGTAGGCTCGTCTACCTCGATCGGAGGAAGAGCTTCCGGATTCTCAAAATCCGCAATTGTATCTCCGATCTCAAAACCCTCCAGACCGACTACGGCACATATGTCACCACACTGCACAGAATCAGCCTTCACCTTGCCAAGACCATCGAAAATCATAAGTTCCTTGATCTTCTGCTTCTGCTGTATGTCATATCTCTTGCAGAGAGTGATATTCATACCTGCCTGAAGAGTGCCACGGGTAACCCTTCCCACAGCGATTCTTCCCACATATGGCGAATACTCCAGAGAAGATATAAGCATCTGCGGAGTACCTTCAACAACCTCTGGAGACGGTACTACCTCAAGTATGGTATCAAGAAGGGCCGTGATATCGGACGATGGTTCCCTCCAGTCATAAGACATCCATCCTTGCTTCGCACTTCCATATACCGTCCTGAAATCAAGCTGGTCCTCAGTGGCACCAAGCGAGAACATAAGATCGAACACCTCTTCCTGCACTTCGTCAGGACGACAGTTGAGCTTATCCACCTTATTGATGACCAGAACCGGCTTCTTTCCCATCTCTATCGCCTTCTGGAGCACGAAGCGGGTCTGCGGCATACATCCCTCAAATGCATCAACGAGCAAGATCACTCCGTCCGCCATATTCAGCACTCGCTCTACCTCACCACCGAAGTCGCTATGGCCCGGAGTATCGATGACGTTGATCTTGACACCTTTATATACTACAGACACATTCTTCGCAAGAATCGTTATACCTCTTTCCCTTTCAAGGTCATTATTGTCAAGAATCAGTTCACCCAGCTTCTCCTGTTCACGCGCCTGGCGTGCCTGATAGATCATCCTATCCACAAGAGTCGTCTTTCCATGGTCCACATGGGCTATGATTGCGATATTCCTAATATCCTGCATAATCGTCTAATAATTAATCATTTGACGGCATAATAAAATACGACCGGTCATCCCGTTCGAAAAAGATTTGCAAAATTAGATATTTTTATAAAATAATTAAAACTCTTTTTTTATTTTTGCGCTCGAAAAAATAACTTAACATTTAAAGAAATTATGAAACAGGACATGATCGTAATTCTGGACCTCGGAAGCCATGAGAACACCGTTGTCGCCAGAGCAATCCGTGCACTAGGGGTATATAGCGAAATATATCCGCACGACATCACAGCAGCCGAACTCAAGGCTCTGCCGAACGTAAAGGGAATCATTATCAACGGTGGTCCTAACAATGTTATTGACGGAGTTGCGATTGACGTTCTTCCTGAAATATACGAAGCAGGATATCCTGTGATGTCAGCAGGCCACGACAAGGCCCTCTGCGAAGTGAAGCTCCCTGAATTCAAGAACGACGAAGAGGCAATCAAGGCAGCAGTAAAGGACTTCGTCTTCGAGACATGCAAAGCTGAAGCAAACTGGAACATGAAAAACTTTGTTGCCGATCAGGTGGAGCTTGTCCGCAGACAGGTCGGCGACCGCAAGGTCCTCCTCGCACTCTCAGGCGGAGTGGACAGTTCGGTAGTAGCTGCCCTGCTGCTGAAAGCCATCGGAGACAACCTCGTATGCGTACATGTGAACCACGGTCTCATGCGTAAGGGTGAGTCTGAGAATGTTGTCGAAGTATTCAGAAACCAGCTTTGCGCAAATCTCATATACGTAGATGCTACCGACCGTTTCCTCGGCCTTCTCGAAGGTGTTGCAGACCCTGAGGCAAAGAGAAAGATCATCGGTGGAGAGTTCATCCGCGTATTTGAGGAGGAAGCACGCAAACTTGACGGAATCGACTTCCTCGGACAGGGTACAATCTATCCGGACATCGTAGAGAGCGGCACAAAGACTGCCAAGATGGTAAAGTCACACCACAACGTAGGCGGTCTTCCAGAAGACCTCCAGTTCGAGCTTGTAGAGCCTCTCAAGCAGCTCTTCAAGGACGAAGTACGCGCATGTGGCGTAGAGCTCGGACTTCCATATGAGATGGTATATCGTCAGCCGTTCCCAGGACCAGGTCTTGGAGTACGTTGCCTCGGAGCTATCACACGCGACCGCCTCGAAGCTCTCCGTGAGGCAGACGCAATCCTTCGCGAGGAGTTTGCAAAGGCAGGACTTGACAAGAAGGTATGGCAGTACTTCACCATAGTTCCAGATTTCAAGTCTGTGGGAGTACGCAACAATGCACGTTCATATGACTGGCCTGTAATCATCCGCGCCGTCAACACAATTGACGCGATGACTGCAAGCATCGAGCAGATCGAGTGGCCTATCCTCATGAAGATCACAGACCGCATCCTCGCCGAGGTTCCTATGGTCAACCGTGTATGCTACGACCTTTCTCCGAAGCCGTCAGCTACAATCGAGTGGGAATAGCCTCTTTTATGTATGCTGAGTGACGTTCTAGTAACCTCCGCCGAGGGCGTGGTACAGATTGACGACACTCTGGAATTCATCCAGACGGTCCGAAACTTCTGAAAGTTCGGCCTGAAGAAGATTCTTCTGAGCTGTCAGGACCTCGAGATAGTTGGCGTTTCCGTGTTTCATCAGGAGCTGTGTATTCCATACTGCCGCCTGAAGATTCACAATCTGCTTCTTGTCAATATCGACCCTTTTCTTCGCTGTCTGCCACATCGAGATCGCATTGTTGACCTCCACTCCGGCATCGAGAAGACTCTGACGGAACTGGTAAAGAGCCTGGTTGTATTTCGATTCAGCAGCAAGCTTGCGGGCCTTGATAGCGCCACGGTTAAAGATAGGCTGAGCCAGAGAGCCGATAAGGTTGGCAATTATGCTACCTGGATCGAGAGCAATGGCTCCGGAACCAGTTGTCCATCCTATTGCTCCACTCAAGCTCAGATCAGGGTAGAATGCAGCACGTGCTATATTGGTATCGTAGAAGCACTGTGCAAGAGTCATCTCAGCCTGCTTCACATCAGGGCGACGGCTCAGAAGTTCTGCCGGAACGCCGGCACAAAGGCTTTCAGGAAGATTCTGTGCAGCAAGGGTACTGCGTTCTATGGACATAGGGACCGTACCCAAAAGGGCGCAGAATGAGTTTTCCATCGCCAGTATCTCCTTTTCGAGAGTAAGGACGCTGGCCTCGACGCTCAACTTGTTGGCCTTCGCCTGAAGAACTGCCGCCTCGTTAGTCTTTCCTGCACGCTTGAGAGCTTCAAGAGTACGTATGTTCTCCTCCCATGTAGTAAGGGTACGACGGCTGATATTCAGCTGCTCGTCAAGCATCAGAAGAGTATAATAGCTGTTGGCTATAGTCGCCACAAGCTGGGTCTGCACAGCCTGCTTATATGCCTCGCTCTGAAGGACAGCCGCTTCTGCCTTGCGCTTTGAATTGCGCAGCGATCCGAAGATATCAGTCTCCCATCCGGCATCGACCGTAGCTCTGAATGAGCCCGGGAATCCTCCGCCGGAAGCATTGAACGACACTCCAGGGAGCAGGGCACGACGGGCGGACAGAAGATAAGCCTGACTCTCTTCCACCTTGAGTCTAGCGACATTCATATCCGTATTATGCTCCAATCCCAGCCTGATCCATTCCTGAAGGATAGGATCAGTAAACATGCAGTCCCACGAAACAGATGCTGTCGACACCGTATCAGCAGACGCAGGCATCCTCCTATAAAGGCTGTCGACGAACGGAAGCTCCGCACGTTCATATTTCTTGTAAAGTCCGCAGCCGCTCAACAGAAAGAGCATCGCGACATAGGCGAACACTATTTTTATCGACGTTTTTCTCATAACTGTTTCTTTGATCGTTTAGGCATGACTTTCTCTTCAATATATTGGAATGCGATGAAAAGCACAGGCACAATGATTATAAGAGCCAAGGTTCCGATAAGCATTCCTCCCACAGTTCCCACACCGATGGAAATGTTACCGTTGGCACCTACCCCGCTTGCAAACATCAAAGGAAGCATACCGAATATCATCGTCAGCGACGTCATGAGGATAGGCCTCAGACGTGCCTTGGCCGCAGACATGGCCGCCATTGTTATCGACATGCCTTCAGCACGTTTCTGGGACGCATACTCGGTAAGAAGGATAGCTGTCTTTGCAAGGAGACCGATAAGCATCAGGAGACCGATCTGGAGGTAGATATTGTTCTCAAGACCGAACATTCTTGCAAAAAGGAAGCTTCCGGCCAGACCGAACGGCACAGAAAGTATGATTGCC
>JAGBCS010000064.1 GCA_017937885.1 Bacteroidales bacterium | reverse complement strand
GTGACTCACGACCGTTCTTGGAACTACCGACGCCTTTTTTATGTGCCATAATGTTTCCTCCTCAATTAATTAAGCGATCGTATTGATCTGAAGTTTAGTAAGATACTGACGGTGACCGTTACACTTCTGGTAACCCTTGCGACGCTTCTTCTTGAAGACAAGGACCTTCTTGCCCTTGCAAGTGTCGTCAAGAACGGTTGCTGTAACCTTTGCGCCATCAACGTATGGTGCACCGACCTTTACTGCTCCGTCTGCGTCGATAAGGAGTACCTTGTCGAACTCGACAGCAGCACCCTTCTCAGCCGCGAGGCGGTTGACGAAGATTTCCATACCAGCCTCTACTTTAAACTGCTGGCCTGCAATGTCTACGATTGCGTACATAAAAACTTGTAAATATTAAAAGTTTTAGACTGCAAGCGGTTGCTGAGCAACTCTTTGTCTACGGCTTGACAATCTGTAAATAATCTTCTTTTATAAATTACTGCTCGTCCTGAAGCTGCATGTGCTGAACATAGATAGCCTTCTGCATCTGTATTCTCTTCTTCACTGACGGCTTAACGAAATTCTTTCTAGCGCGAAGCTCACGGATTGCACCTGTCTTCTCGAACTTTCTCTTGAACTTCTTCAGAGCCTTCTCGATGCTCTCACCATCCTTTACTGGAACTATAATCATGTCTAAATCACCTCCTTTTCATTATAGGGCTGCAAAGATAGGCATAAATTTTTAATTTCCAAGTCAATATTTCCTATTTGAGAAGTTTTTTAAATGTCTCCATTCCTTTGGTAGCCACATCCTTGATATGCGTGATGCGCTTGTCACGGGCCGGGACATCCTTAGGATCTATTATATATATCGGAGTATCCGCCTTGGCATATCGGTACAGGCCTGCGGCAGGATATACCTGAAGCGATGTGCCGACTATGAGCAGGATATCTGCAGCCTCGACCGCATCGATCGCCGCTTCTATCTTCGGCACAGCCTCGCCGAACCACACGATATGCGGCCTCAGCTGAGCGCCGTTCGGCGCCATATCACCGACCTTCACAGAATCGCTGCCGATGTCGAAGACCTCCGCTTCCGAGAAGCCGTCCATCTCGTTGCACACGTTCTCCGGACGCACCTTCGTCAGTTCTCCATGAAGATGGATTATCCTCGTGCTGCCGGCACGTTCATGGAGATTGTCCACATTCTGGGTAACGACCGTCACGTCGTAATCATCCTCCAGTGACGCGATGGCAAGATGGGCCTGATTTGGCTTCACCTGAGGGAGCTGCGCCCTGCGGGCATTGTAGAACTCCAGGACAAGCGCCTTGTCCCTGTACCATCCTTCGATCGATGCGACATCCTCCACATTGTAGTTCTCCCACAATCCGTCGCTGTCGCGGAATGTGCTGATACCGCTCTCCGCACTCACCCCGGCCCCAGTCAGGACCACAATCTTCTTCTTTGCCATAAACTACTGTATCTCAAAATAATACTTACTTACCCAATATTCAAACAACGGATCAAGAATCACCGGTTCGTCCTTATCGTTGAAGGTCAGGATCTCCTTCTTGCATAGAGCATCCTTCACTCTCCTTACATTTGCAGACGAATTGAGCCGGTAGCGTTCTATCACATCTGAAGCGCTGAACTTCACCACACCGTCCAGACATGCCCTGAGAAGACTCTGCTGATGATCGGTAAGGTCATTTATCAGGACATTGAAGCGAGGCTCATGTACAGCTACTACCGAATCCAGCGCATCTACCAGAATCGCCTCCGTCATGTATCCCTTCGACATCGAGTCACAGACCGAGAAGAACTGGTTCAGATACCACATGCTGCATCTGAAGAGTTTGCATGCCCCAAGCGCCAGCTCCCTGTCCACGACCTTTCCGCTCGAGCGGAAGCCACGCACTATGTGCTCTATCGCATCCTTTTCGTCTATCTGCTGAAGCGGCAGATGATTCACCTGCCTGTAGAAAAACTTCTTATAGGCGAATATATGCTTCATGGCATTGACCATGGAACCTGTAAACACGAAGACGGAAGGATTCTTCACAAGGCGGTCACGTCCGGCAAAGACCTGCTCCATGACCTTGAGGACATCCTCGTATCCGTCAATCGAAAGAATACTCTGGAAATCCTTGATTATCACATAGAAGGGCAGCCCTTTCTCCTGGGCGATCCTGAAAGGGAGCTGCATCATCTGACGCACGTCATTGTCATCAGCGTCCCAGTTCATGCACACGATCTCCTCCTTTGAAGCGAACTGCGCTCCGTCAAACACGAAATGTGTCCCCTCAAGATGCTTCGCGATGACACCGGCATAATCGGACGGCACAGAATAGGCGGCCCTTATCACGGCATCACCGAACTTCTTGAGAAAGTAACGCAGAGACCTGACGTTGAACACATCGACATAAGCCACGATGAAAGGCTTTCCCGATGCTCTCATATTGTACAGGCTCTGCTGTACAAGCGACATCTTTCCTGACTTGGGCGGTTCATAGATGCATACGTTCTCTCCTGCATCAAGAAGATTCGCAAGTACGGTACACTCGGTCTTTCTTCCGACGAAGTTCTTGCCGGTCACATATTTGTCATAAACAAAAGGAGTATCCATATCCGTCAATATTAACCTTGCAAAAATAGCATTAATATTGTTTTTATGGAAGAATTTGCACAACAAAAATGTTAGATGCTCTAAATTGGAATATTTTGCTTAAGTTTGTAAGTTATGAAACGGTTCAGCAAAGTCATCAGAATACTTTTGTGGGCAGTCGGCATATGGGCCGCACTGCTCGTCGTCATAGAGATCGCATTGTCATCATCGACTGCGGCCAGGATTATCAACAGATATGCAGCCGAATATGTCGACGGAGACCTTTCGTTCGGCAGAATTTCCGTATCGACGTTCCGGCATTTCCCGACTGTAAGCCTCACTCTTGAAGACTTCAGCATCACCTATCCGTCAGACAGGTTCGACCACCTTGAAGCCGCTGGTCCTCAGGGACATCTGCTATATAAAGGCTGTGGCGCCGAGGCCGACACCCTGGCATCATTCAGCAGATTCTCCGCAAGTTTGAAAGTCCTGCCCCTTATCGCAGGCAAGATAAGCATTCCGAGAGTCGAGCTCGTCAAGCCCCGCATCTTCGCCCATGTATACGGTGACGGCAGTGCCAACTGGGATATTTTCAGATTTCCAGAAGATACCGTTTCAGCAGCTGAAGACAAATCATCAGGTCTGCCGGACATCACCATTGGCCGTCTGGCGCTTTCTGACCGCCCTCACATCGTCTTCACCGACAGCCGCGATACTCTTTTCGCCATGATAAACCTGCGCAGGGCAGGACTTGAGGGAAGACTGACAACAGGCAAGACTTCACGGAACAGGATTGACTTCACGCTTGACAGCATGCTGGTAGCCGGCAGGCTTGCTGCAGACACGATAGCATTCCGTCTCGACCAGCTTCATGTCCATGAACACCGCCAGCACATGGACTTCCATGCGCAGGCCAAGACAAACCTCGCCACACATGCCTTCGGACGAATGCAGATTCCGATCGAAATGGAAGGAAGCCTGCGGTTCCCGAAAGACACCGTTCCCGCCTTTGCTGTGGAAGATCTCAGACTTGACGTCGCTTCTGTGCCGATCCGAGCGGATGCAGATATCAGGCTGATGGACGGCAGGACCGGCATCAAGGGCACTGTAGGCATCGACAGATGCAAAGTCAGCGATGTCATGAACGGCTTCGTCAAGAACATCGTTCCCGCCGTCTGTGACATAAGTACAGATGCGGAGGTATCCCTGACGGCCGACATAAGCGGATACTATGACCATGCCACAGGAAAACTTCCGGACATACAGGCTCGCCTGAGCATTCCTCAGACGGGAATAAGTCACAAAGACTTCAGCCACAGCCTGCAGTTAGGGCTTGAAGCGACCGCCGGGACAGACTCGGAAGGGCGAATAGATATGACACTCAAAGACTTGAATGTAAGCACTATAGGATTGGCGCTCAAGGCAGAGGGAGGGATAAAGGATGTGCTTGGACAAGACCCTTCAATAACTTTGGACGGCAAGGTCAAGGCTGACTTCGATTCGCTGTCAGTCCTCATTCCGGACACACTCGGAATAGAATCACATGGAGCACTTGAAGCAGGAATCAAGGGCAGCATAAGGATGTCACAGATGGACATTTATAATTTTTCCCGTTCCGAGCTTACAGGCAGCATAGCGGGAGATAGTCTGATTCTCCGTTCCGTCCGCGACACCATTGATGCCAATATCCAGGGATTGTCAGTCACCCTAGGTCCTGAAGAAAGAGTCATGCGCAGGGACAGTACCAGGACAAGAAGGCTCATGGCCGTGACAGGAAAGCTGGCAAAGGCCGACATCACATACAAGGAAGATCTCAAGATCAATGCAGAGAAACTTGTCGTGTCTGCGAAGAACTCGATGAGCAGCGACACTTCAAGGATAAATCCGCTCAGAGGAACACTTGAAGCAAAGACACTTTCCATCAGGGATGCATCAGCGTCGAGCGTCCGGCTGGACAACACTGTCAATTCATTTACGATCAGACCAAAGAGAGGGCATCCGAAGACACCGGTACTGTCACTTTCAAGCAACAACAAGAGAATCACTTTGGCTGCTCAGAACAACAGAGCCATACTCACTGACGCCGGAGTGAAGGCGACGGCAGCCATGAACACTGTGGAAAGGGCTTCACGCAGAAACGAATTCCTGGATTCTCTGGCCAAAGTATATCCGGACATACCTAAGGATTCACTCTTCAGGCACTCAAGGGCACAGAGGGCAGCCAGACCTCTCCCAGACTGGCTGAGCGAAGAAGACTTCAGGGAGAAGGACATAGACATCAGGCTGGATGAAAGCCTTGCAAAGTATTTCCGCGAATGGGACCTGTCAGGTGACGTAGACATCCGGACGGGAATCATCATGACCCCTTATTTTCCTCTCAGAAACATCATCCGAGGCTTTGAAGTGCACTTCAACAACGACGAAATAGGCATTGACAGTGCCAAAGTCATGACAGGAAAGTCGGAGATCGCCGCAAAGGGGACCCTCTCCGGACTGAAAAGGGCTCTGGCCGGTCGCGGAAGGAACAGGTCAGCCCTCAAGCTGGATCTGGACATTACTTCTGACGGCATGGATGCAAACGAACTGCTGAAGGCATATACGGTCGGAGCACGCTACAATCCTGAAAGTGCAAAAGCAGACATGGCACAGGTCAGCAACTCGGAATTCCTACAGATGGTGATAGCAGACACAACTGCCGTAGAAGAGGCAGGTTCATCTCTGTTTGTAATTCCGGCCAACATTGTTGCAGACATCAGCATCGACGCCTCTGGAATCAAGTACTCGGATCTGGATATAAACAGTCTGAAGGCACAGCTCCTGATGAAAGAGAGATGCGTTCAGATTACCAACACATCGGCATCGAGCAACATGGGAGGCATCACCTTTGACGCATTTTATTCTACCCGCACAAAGGAAGACCTAAAGACAGGATTCAGTCTGAACTTCGAGGATATCACAGCAGAAAGGGTAATCGCGCTGATGCCGGCCGCCGACACACTCGTACCTATGCTGAAATCATTCAAAGGTCTGCTGAACTGCGAAATAGCCGCAACCGCGCAGCTGGATACGAACATGAACATCCTTACTCCTAGCATCAACGGAGTCATGCGTATCAGCGGAGACGATCTCTCGTTGAGCGACAACGAGCTGTTCCGGACACTTGCAAAAAAACTATTCTTCAAGAACAAGAAGGAAGGAAAGATCGACAAGATGGTCGTCGAAGGTCTGATCAAGGACAACACATTCGAGATATTCCCGTTCGTCATGAAGGTAGACAGATACACCCTTGCGATGAGCGGTGTCCAGAATCTCGACATGTCTTTCAGATATCATGTATCAGTACTCAGATCTCCGTTCCTCATCAGACTTGGAATCGACCTGTCAGGACCGGATTTCGACAACATGAAATTCCGGATCGGAAGAGCCAAGTACAAGAGCACGAAGGTCCCGGTGTTCTCTTCAGTGATAGACGAGACCAGGGTCAACCTCGTGGAATCGATCAGAAGCATCTTCTCGAAGGGAGTGGAAGCCGCCATCAGAGAGAACGAAAGGCAGGAGGTAATTGCAGGGCATAAGCAGGAGATAGGTTATATCCAGGCTGTTGACATGGAACTTGAAGAGCTGTCGGCTGAAGAGGCGAAGCAGCTTGAGGCCGACGAAGCAGCGGCCATGGCAGAAGAAGAAGCCGCAGTCAACGTAGGGACCGACACTGAATCAGAAACTGAAGCAACTATACAAGAAACAACAAAACAACCATAATGAACAGTCAGGAATACATTGAAGTGGCGATAAGCATCGCCCCATACAGCGAAGAGAATGCCGAGATCGTTACGGCAGAAGTAAGCGAACTTCCGTTCGAATCATTCAGCAGCGAGAACCCGTTCCTCAAGTGTTACATACAGAAGGACCTGTATGACGCACAGGCACTCAAGGTAGTATTGAGCGCCCTCGAAGGAATGGACTTCACAGTCGACTTCAACGCGACGCTCGTCCCTCCCGTCAATTGGAATGCCGTGTGGGAGAGCCAGTTCACCCCGATTGTCGTTGACGACAGGTGTACGATCAAGGCATCTTTCCACAAGGATCTGAAACGGACAAGATACAATATCACGATCGATCCGAAGATGGCCTTCGGTACCGGGCATCATCAGACGACGTATATGATGTGCCGCGCCCTCCTGCAGAACGAAGATGCTGTGCGCGGAAAGGTCGTCATGGACATGGGATGCGGCACAGCCGTTCTCGCGATCCTAGCAGCAAAGATGAAGGCATCACGGGTATACGGCATTGACATTGATGCCATTGCAGCGATTTCGGCATACGACAACGCCCGACTGAACCGCGTAGGCAAGCTTATGGAGACATATTGCGGCGACGCTTCCCTGCTCCAGCGCAACAGCTACGACGTCCTGCTTGCAAACATCAACAGAAACATCCTTCTGCAGGACATCCCGACATACGCCCTCTCACTTCACAAAGGGGGTCTGCTGTTCGTCAGCGGATTCTATGTCGAGGATATGCCGATGATTGTCGGCATGGCTCAGAATTCCGGTCTGGAATACGTGAGCCACGACTCTATGGAAAACTGGTGCTGCATTAAATTCGCGAAGAAATGACGACATTACGCCCTGCCGCCGAGCGAGTCGTGTTCCTCGACTGGCTCAGAGTGATCGCCTGTTTCATGGTTATTCTCGTCCATTGCATCGAACCTTTCTACCTCGGAGGTCCGGAAGGAACATACATCGCCTCATGGGGTAACGCTTTCTGGACGACATTCATCAACTCCGCGCTCCGTCCTGCCGTTCCTCTCTTCGTGCTAGCTTCAAGCTACCTGCTCTTCCCGCTTAAGACGGACACACCGACATTCTTCCGCAGGCGCTTCACACGTGTGCTGGTGCCGTTCATAATATGGACTCTGCTGTACCTCCTGGTTCCAGCCATCATCTCTGGGGATTTCGGCGCGGCTGCAGAAGGATTCAAGGCATTGCCCTTCAACTTCGTGATGACAAGCAGCGGACACCTTTGGTTCGTGTACATGCTCATCGGAGTATACCTTCTTATGCCTATGCTTTCGCCATGGATCGAGAAGATATCGAGAAAAGAAGAAAGAGGCTTCCTTATGCTATGGGCATTCACGACCATACTTCCGCTTCTGCGTCCTCTGGCGGTCGCTGTGACAGGAAGTCCGGACCTTTGGGGAGAATGTCCATGGAACCCGTTCGGTACCTTCTATTATGTAAGCGGCTTTATCGGCTACCTGGTTTTAGGTCACTACATCAGGAAATATGCAGGAGAGACATCATGGAAGAAGACACTTGCCGTAGCCATACCGTTCTGGGTGGTCGGATATGCCGTAACAGCCGGAGGATTCTGGGGATTCATGCCACGCGAACTGGGATTTCCGCTTTCCGCACCTTACGAGACTGCGGTCGAGATGGAAACTACATGGAATTTCTGCACCTTCGGAGTAATGATGCAGACGGTCGGTTATTTCCTTGTAATCAGAAAGATAACCGCATCAGGATGGTTATATGACCATATTGTGCTTCCGATATCAAAGTTGAGCTACGGAATGTATCTTATGCACATGTTCGTCCTGACTCCAGTATTCGGATGGGTAAGTTCATGGGGTGTTACGACTCCTTTGGTAATGCTGATTTCAGCTGCAATGACTTACGTCATATGCGCCATAGCTGCACGACTGCTATCCTTCCTGCCTAAGAGCAGATATATCGTAGGCTGATCTGCTAGATCCAGAGTCCCGGCTTAGGACATTTCTCCTGCCAATCCTTTAGGGTCTTTTTCGTCACCTTCTGGAAAACCGTCATGTATATCAGCGGGCTCTTCTTGTAGTCCGCTCCTTTTGATGTGACACAGATCATCGTGTTCTCAGAAATATGGACGACTTTACCACCCCTGTTGCCCCCAACATACCAGCATGCACTGAGGCCTATACAATTATCACTCTCATCATAACTTAATGAGTGAACCTCATAACGTTCCTCCATGAGGCCGTATTGGATATGTGTATCCTCGTTCTTGACAAAGAAGCAGGCCGGGTGGTCATCAGCAACTGTTTCAATAATATTCTTGTCAAAATCAAGTTTATATACAGCCGTATTCTCCCAGCCATGTCCTACAAGCACATCCATGACTTCATTCCTGGATATGGGATTCGAAGCCACTACCCGCGCCACGGTTCCCTCCCAACTCTCATATGGTTCAAGTTCAAATGTATCCATATAATTATCCGGAGACAAATCCTCCATCATTTCGCATGATACAGAAAAAATCAAGGCAGTCAGGGCCGCAAGGACCAAATACATTCGTTTCATAACTAATACCGTTTTCCGCAAAAATACAATATTTCCGCAAAAATACAATAGCATCATTCTCCCGAAACATAAAAAACATCCCTATGACAGGGGGATGAGCAGAACTCTCCTCGGAATTAGCTAGTCCCCTCCGGGGAAGTGGGGCTATTCTCTGGCGAAGCGGATTATTTGTCGTCTGGACCGCCATTGCTTGGCGCCCATATTTACAAGGCGCATCAGCGCCGTGGCATCCGCATCAGAGCAAAAAAGGGAAGCGGTAAATATTCTCTGTGGTCGGAGTTTAGCAAGAGATGCACGCCATCGAAGCCGGGTCACTAAGATCTATGCCAAATAGGAAGACTGGAATTTGATGAAAAGATACATTTTCGATTCCCTTCGCCCCGTCATCCAAACCAAAGGAAACGCTCCACAGACGGCAAACTCCTCGAATACGCCTACACCCGAGAACTCGCAAAACAAATCGTCGCAGCCCTCACAGCCCGCATATTTTGTAACGTGTAAGGAAATTTTACAGTTTTTTGTAAAGTGTAAAGAAACTTTACAGACCTTATACAATCATGATTGAATACTTGCGTTTTCTGTTCCGGAATAAATGGTATATCATCGTAGAGGTGATAGGTATCAGTGTTGCCTAAGATCTTCACCTTCCCACACCTC